>NZ_JADPLO010000058.1:0-46017 GCF_015667765.1 Bacteroides sp. 1001302B_160321_D4
TCAGGGCTTGTGGCTGGTGTGCTTTTTTCGTAGGGCGTTGCCCTACGCTATATAATTAAGCCCTTTCAGGGCACCCCCAATAAATATATAATTGTAAAACCGATAAATTCTTATTTAACCGATAAATTCCCATTTAACCCTTAAATACCCATTCGTGAAACGAATTTTGAACTATTACTTATGAGGATTATATCTATATTGACATTTGTCCTGTTTTTTAGCTGTTTCTCTATTCATGCGGAAGATGGGAGCGCTTTGTGGCTTCGTTATCCAACGGGAGCAAAAGCAATAATAATGAATAAGAAACAGTCTCCCACATTAAATATCGCCGTTTCCGAATTGCGGAACTTCTGGCAGGGAGGAATCCCCATAACGCTGGAAATACAGAAAAATAAGGAACTGCGTGCATTAGGAAATGACGGGTACATCATCCGCGCTTCTAAAGACGGTAACCATCTGACAATCACTTCTTCCGGTGAGCAAGGAATACTTTACGGAACTTATCATCTGCTTCGTCTGCAAGCCACCGGGCAATTATCCGAATCAACATTGAAGTCTTTAAATGTCTCCGAAAAACCGGATTACCGGATTCGCGTCTTGAATCATTGGGACAATCTAGACGGTACAATCGAACGTGGCTATGCCGGACATTCGCTTTGGAAATGGGACGAACTCCCGTCGGTTGTTTCTCCCCGTTATGAAGCTTATGCACGCGCCAATGCTTCCATCGGTATCAATGCTACTGTGATAAACAATGTCAATGCAAGTCCTAAGATACTATCTGATGATTATTTGCAGAAAGTCAAAGTTCTGGCAGACATCTTCCGTCCTTATGGTTTGAAAATATATCTTTCAATTAACTTTTCTTCCCCGGCAGCTTTAGGTGGTTTATCCACCTCCGATCCGTTGGATAAAGAGGTGATTGCCTGGTGGAAGAAAAAAGCCAAAGATATCTATTCGCTGATACCCGATTTCGGAGGCTTTTTGGTGAAAGCAAACTCCGAAGGACAACCCGGACCGTGTGACTACGGGCGTACTCATGCCGAAGGGGCGAACATGCTTGCCGATGTATTGAAACCTTATCGCGGCATCGTCATGTGGCGTGCTTTCGTTTACTCGCCCACGGACAGCGATCGGGCCAAACAAGCCTATCTTGAATTTGAACCTTTGGACGGAAAGTTCCGCGACAATGTCATTGTGCAGATAAAGAACGGCCCGATTGATTTCCAGCCCCGCGAACCGTTCAGCCCGTTATTCGGAGCCATGAAGAAAACACCCGTGATGCCGGAATTCCAGATAACACAGGAATATCTCGGTTTTTCTAACCATCTTGCTTTTCTTGCACCTATGTGGAAAGAGTGTCTGGATAGCGATACATACATACAGGGTGAAGGCTCCACCATTGCCCGTGTGACGGATGGTTCTTTGTTTCCCCATTCATTGACAGCTATTGCCGGTGTCACCAATATCGGTGATGACATCAATTGGTGCGGACATCCTTTTGCCCAAGCCAACTGGTATGCTTTCGGTCGTTTGGCATGGAAACATTCACTTTCTTCCGAGCAGATCGGTGAAGAATGGTTGAGGCAGACTTTTCTTCCAGTTGCCGTACAGCCGTACAACGATTCCGTCAATGAAATATCTCCAAAAGAGAGACAACAACTTCACTCTCAACTCTCCCTTCTCAACTCTCAACTTCTCCAAGAGTCGAGAGAAGCAGTGGTAGACTACATGATGCCGCTCGGTTTACATCATATTTTTGCTTGGGGGCATCATTACGGACCGGAACCCTGGTGCGATATTCCCGGTGCCCGTCCCGACTGGATGCCTTCCTATTATCACCGTGCTGACAGTTTAGGAATCGGTTTCGACCGTAGCAGTACGGGAAGTAATGCTACCGGGCAATATCATTCCCCGCTGTGTGAAGAATTGGACAACGTGGATACTTGCCCGGAAAACCTGCTTCTCTGGTTTCACCATGTTTCCTGGAACCATCAGATGAAGAGTGGACGTACGCTTTGGGCAGAAATGTGTTATGCGTATGACCGTGGCGTAAAAGAAGTGAGAAACTTTCAGAAAGTGTGGGATAGTATGAAGCCGTATATCGATTCCGAACGTTTTCAGGAAGTACAACATCGTTTGAAGATTCAGTCACGTGATGCAGTCTGGTGGCGGGATGCCTGTTTACTTTACTTCGGGCAATTCAGCAAGCAACCGATACCCTATGAACTTGAACGTCCGGTACACGAATTGAAAGACATGATGGAATATCAACTCGATATAACCAATTTTGAATGTCCTCCTTACGGATTTACTAAATAAAGGAAGCTTTGTTTTTCCATGAACTAAAGCTATCCAATCAATAGAAATGATAAGAATATGTTTGTATATAGACGGCTTTTATGATAAAATTGTTACCTTTGCGGGCAATAACGAAACAGAATAAAAGAATATGAGTCAAAATACATTCTGCATGGCGGGGGGCGTAGCACGCAACCCGCTTGTGCGTTTAGCCAAACCTATCACGGCAACTATCGGAGCGAACGAACACATAGCCATTGTAGGTCCCAACGGTGGTGGTAAAAGTCTTTTTGTAGACACTCTCATCGGAAAATATCCATTGCGTGAAGGAACTGTACAATATGATTTTTCCCCTTCTGCCACCCAGACTATTTATGATAATGTGAAATACATTGCCTTTCGCGATACTTACGGAGCAGCTGATGCCAATTACTACTATCAGCAGCGTTGGAACGCTCACGATCAGGATGAGGCTCCCGATGTTCGTGAAATGCTGGGAGAAATCAAAGACGAACAACTGCAACATGAACTGTTTGAACTCTTCCGTATCGAGCCGTTACTTGATAAGAAAATCATTCTTCTTTCCAGTGGTGAATTGCGTAAATTCCAACTTACCAAAACTTTATTAACAGCTCCCCGTGTCTTAATAATGGATAATCCGTTCATCGGACTGGATGCTCCTACACGCGAATTGTTATTCTCTTTACTTGAACGCCTGACGAAAATGTCGTCCGTGCAGATCATTCTGGTACTTTCCATGTTGGATGATATCCCTTCATTTATCACTCATGTTATTCCTGTGGATAAGATGGAAGTCTTTCCTAAAATGGAACGTGAAGCCTATCTGAACGCTTTTCGTAGCAGAGATGTGACTACCTCTTTCGATGACTTGCAGAAGCGGATTATTGATTTGCCTTATGACGGCAACAATTACGACTCGGATGAAGTAGTAAAACTGAATAAAGTCAGCATCTGTTATGGTGACCGAACCATTCTGAAAGAACTGGACTGGACGGTGTCTCGTGGCGAAAAATGGGCATTGAGTGGCGAGAACGGTGCAGGAAAGTCTACATTATTGAGTTTGGTTTGTGCGGATAATCCGCAATCGTACGCTTGCGACATCAGTCTTTTCGGACGTAAACGCGGAACAGGAGAAAGTATTTGGGAAATCAAGAAACACATCGGTTATGTAAGTCCGGAGATGCACCGTGCTTATCTCAAAAACTTGCCGGCTATTGAAATCGTAGCCAGCGGTCTGCATGATAGTATCGGTCTGTACAAACGTCCTCAACCGGAGCAGATGGCTATCTGTGAATGGTGGATGGATATATTCGGCATTGCAGACTTGAAAGATAAACCTTTCCTGCAACTTTCCAGCGGAGAGCAGCGTTTGGCTTTGCTGGCAAGAGCTTTCGTCAAAGACCCCGAACTGCTCATTCTGGATGAGCCGCTTCATGGATTGGATACCTATAATCGTCGCCGGGTAAAGAAAGTTATCGAAGCTTTCTGCCAGCGTAGGGATAAGACGATGATTATGGTGACGCACTATGAATCGGAACTTCCGAACACTATAACAGACCGTATTTTCTTAAAGAGAAATCGATAACTATTTTTTGGCTGGTTATATGTAGTGAGCACCGGTTGAAATTCGCTTCTAATGAAGCGGATGTGTAAACCAAAAACAAGAACCTTTTCCCGGTTCCGATTCTACTCCGATCTTACCTCCCAATTGTGTGATGATACTTTGACAGATAGGAAGTCCCAGACCGGTACCGGGAATGAAACTATTCAGTTTCACAAACCGGGTGAAGATAGCTTCTTGTTTTTCCGGAGCAATGCCTATTCCTGTGTCCTTGACGGAGAATCGTACTTCATTCCCATTAATCCGGTAATCAATAATGATACTGCCTTTAGAAGTAAACTTCAAAGCATTGGTTACGAAATTTAGCAATACCTGATATAATCTGTTTTTGTTACTTGTGAAAATAAGTTCCGGTAATTCCGGAGCCAGAAGAATTTTTACTTGTGGTGTCGCTTTCATTTGCATAGCCTGAAACAGTTCGTTGCAGAGCTGCTGTGCATTCACCTGTTCCGGGATAACATCGAAAGTCCCGGCTTCGATTTTTGACAAGTCGAGGATATCTGATATGAGTTGTAGCAGTAACTTATTATTTTCTTCAATGATGGTAACATACTGGTGTTTCTCTTCTGCATCCTCCGCTTCTTCAAGCAGACTAGAAAAACCTACTATTGCATTAAGCGGAGTACGTATTTCGTGGCTCATATTTGCAAGAAAAGCAGATTTTAACCGGTCGGCTTCTTCGGCTTTCTCTTTGGCGCCGATCAGCATCCGTTCAGTTTCCTTCAATTGAGTAATATCAAAATTGATGCATAACATTTCGATAATGTTGTCCTGCGGCTGATAATTTCTGACTAATACATTCACCCGTGTCCAGGTATAGTTACCATTTGCCCTGCGGATGCGGACATCCCGGCATAATTTGGAACTTTCCCCTTTCACTACTTTATCCAGAAAGTCAATCATGACCGCTTGATCTTCCGGATGGAAATGAGAATGAATGCCGATGATTTCCGGTAATGGAGTACCTTCTTCTTCACCAACATTTCTATACCAGCTTCGCAAGGCATACCCATCCCGGCTCAAAGCATCGAAGTGGGCATAACCTACTTTGGCATAATCTCCCACCAAATCGAAGAAACTCTCGAATTCCTGAATTTTATTATAGGCAATTGTATCTTCGGTCTTGTCTACATTAATCAAAAGATAATTGATAGGCTCGTGATTGTGATCGTATAGAGTAGTTGCTTTGGTTACTAAATCGAGGAATCCTGTCGATTTCTCCGGTGAATAATAGCTGTCAACCTTGGAAAAGTCATACCGGAATGTGAAATCTACATTTTCATAATCTCTAAGTTTCTGCTTTATTTCATCCGGTAATATAGGATTATCGAAAAGATTGATTCCTAGAATATCTTCTTTGGTACGTATGTGGAACATTTCCAGTTCCTTCTTATTCAGATCAATCAGGCGGCCTTCTCTGTCATATAATTCAATGCCTACCGGGAGATTCTTATAAATATTATGTAGGATACGCTCGCTATTTTGTAGAGCCTGATGAGCAGATGCTATACGAATTCCCTCTTGTGTTTCGGCTATGCCATATACTTTGGTATTGCCGTCTTCGTCTGTTTCTTCAAAACACACTTTACTGCGAATCCATATGCTACCTTTAGGGGTGTCAAATAAATAGACTTCTTCAGTTGTCTGTTGCAGTTCGTCAAAAGAAGGAAAAGTGGTGTAGCTTTGATCTTCCCTAAGGATACGTTGATTGAAATCTTCAAAACTGATTACGCCGTCTTCCTCTAATCCGAGCAACTCGGAGATCAATTCAGAACATTTATACGTCTCTGTTTTTAAGTCAGCCTCCCACCAGCCTATATTCGCCTTGCTCATCAACTTATGCAGGAATGCACCTTTGTTTTGTTCGCTTATTTTCAAAATGAATTTGTATTATTGATAGTTAGACAATAATTAGCTCGTAAAAATAATCATTTTTGTTGAATTTTGCTTTAAAAAGGAAAAAGATAGTATTGCTTCATCCTAAAGAAAGTTGGGAAACAAAGTGTTTACCTATATGAGCAAGTTATTCTTTGCATATATTCTTTCAATGATTATCGAGTGGATTCTTTTTGCAGAAAGAATCATTATTTCTGGGTATTGACAACTATTTGTTTTCTAGTGAACTTTGTGAAGAAACAATCTGTTGTATATATAAAAAGAAGAAAGGAGAATTTTAGAAATGAAAAAGATAGTATTACTTCGTCACGGAGAGAGTGCATGGAATAAAGAAAACCGCTTCACGGGCTGGACAGATGTCGATCTGACAGAAAAGGGAGTTGCCGAAGCTGAAAAAGCCGGAGAGACATTGAAAGAATATGGTTTCAATTTCGATAAGGCTTATACTTCCTATTTGAAGCGTGCGGTGAAAACCTTGAACTGTGTTCTCGATAAGATGAATCTGGACTGGATACCTGTAGAGAAAAACTGGCGCCTGAATGAAAAGCATTATGGTGAATTGCAGGGATTGAATAAAGCCGAGACTGCCGAGAAATATGGAGAAGAACAAGTGCTTGTGTGGCGTCGTAGCTATGATATAGCTCCCAATCCGCTTTCGGAGAGTGATTTGAGAAACCCGCGTTTTGATTACCGTTATCATGAAGTGCCCGACACGGAGTTACCTCGTACCGAATCATTGAAAGATACCATTGAACGTATCATGCCTTACTGGGAAAGTGATATATTCCCCAGCCTGAAAACGGCCCATACTTTATTGGTTGTGGCTCATGGTAATAGCCTGCGGGGTATCATAAAACATTTGAAAAATATCTCCGATGAAGATATCATAAAACTGAATCTGCCTACTGCTGTGCCTTACGTTTTTGAGTTTGATGAAAACCTGAATGTGGCCAACGACTATTTCCTGGGAAACCCGGAAGAGATCAAAAAACTGATGGAAGCAGTAGCCAATCAGGGAAAGAAAAAATAGAAAAGTTACACATTAAAAAATGAAGTTATGAGTAAAGTAGTAGAATTATTAAGAGATAAGGCCTGTTATTACCTGGACCACACTTGCGAAACCATTGATAAATCACTGATTCACGTTCCGTCTCCCGATACAATAGATAAAGTATGGATTGATTCGGACCGGAACATCAGAGTATTGAACAGTCTGCAAACGCTGTTGGGACATGGCCGCCTGGCAAATACCGGTTATGTATCCATACTTCCTGTCGATCAGGACATCGAACATACTGCCGGAGCATCGTTTGCTCCCAATCCGATCTATTTCGATCCGGAGAATATCGTGAAACTGGCTATTGAAGGAGGCTGTAATGGAGTCGCTTCTACCTTTGGTATCCTTGGTTCCGTAGCACGTAAATATGCCCATAAAATACCTTTTATCGTCAAGTTGAATCACAATGAACTACTTTCTTATCCCAACACTTTCGACCAAGTACTGTTTGGTACAGTCAAAGAAGCCTGGAATATGGGAGCAGTAGCGGTAGGAGCCACCATCTATTTTGGTTCGGAACAGAGCCGCCGTCAGCTCGTGGAGATTGCCAATGCTTTTGAATATGCTCACGAACTGGGGATGGCAACCATTCTTTGGTGTTACCTGCGTAATAATGATTTCAAGAAAGGTGCTGTCGATTATCATGCGGCTGCCGATTTAACAGGACAGGCCGACCGTCTGGGAGTGACTATTAAAGCTGATATCGTAAAACAGAAACTTCCTACTAATAATGGTGGTTTCAAAGCCATCGGCTTCGGCAAGGTAGACGAACGTATGTATACCGAACTGGCTTCCGAACACCCGATTGACCTTTGCCGTTATCAGGTTGCCAATGGCTATATGGGACGCGTTGGTTTGATTAACTCCGGTGGAGAATCTCACGGAGAATCAGATTTGCGTGATGCTGTCATTACAGCCGTTGTCAACAAACGTGCCGGTGGTATGGGATTGATTAGCGGACGTAAAGCGTTCCAGAAACCAATGAACGAAGGGGTGGAATTATTGAATACCATTCAGGATGTATATCTTGATTCGTCAATTACGATTGCTTAATCAGGGATGAATAAAAATAAATTCTTATCTTTGACTATTAGATCGTTAACCATTAAAAATTAAGAGTATGAAGTTTTTTATTGACACAGCTAATCTGGAGCAAATCCAGGAGGCTTATGACCTCGGAGTACTTGACGGAGTGACTACCAACCCTTCGCTGATGGCGAAAGAAGGTATCAAAGGAACGCAGAATCAGCGTGAGCATTATATTAAAATATGCGAGATCGTCAACGGAGATGTAAGTGCCGAAGTGATAGCAACCGATTATGAAGGAATGATTCGTGAAGGCGAAGAACTTGCCGCGCTCAATCCGCACATCGTAGTAAAAGTTCCCTGTATTGCCGATGGCATTAAAGCTATCAAGCATTTCACGGAAAAGGGAATCCGCACGAACTGTACATTAGTCTTTTCAGTAGGGCAGGCATTGCTGGCAGCTAAAGCCGGAGCTACGTATGTTTCACCTTTTGTCGGCCGTCTGGACGATATTTGTGAAGATGGAGTAAGGCTTGTGGGAGATATCGTACGTATGTATCGTACGTATGACTATAAAACACAGGTATTGGCTGCTTCCATCCGTAATACGAAACACATTATCGAATGTGTAGAAGTAGGAGCTGACGTTGCTACTTGCCCGTTGAGCGCTATTAAAGGATTGCTCAATCATCCGCTGACTGACTCGGGATTGAAGAAGTTCCTGGAAGACTATAAAAAAGTCAATGGTTGAGTAAGCAATGAAACTTGCAATATATTAAAATGTTAGGCACGAATTACACGGATTTCACGGTTTTAAAAATGGTAGTTATCATAAAACAACTATAAAAAAAACGTGAAACCTGTGTAATCCGTGCCTAAAAAATATTTATTTTCCGGGTAGCTTCTTATTGCTCTTTTTTCCTTTCCTGTTTCTGCTTTTCTTTGTATTGAGTCGGCGTTTCTCCCGTATATTGTTTGAAAGCCGTACTGAAATAGCGTGAAGTAGTAAAACCGACCTTCTCGGCAATTTCCGTGAACGACAGGTCAGTACTGGTGATTAAGGTGATCGCTTTCTCCATCCGGAATTTATTAATGTAATCATTGGCTCCCATATCGGTCAGAGCTTTCAGCTTATTGTAAAGGGAGGCTCTGCTCATACCTATCTCTTTACAAATAAAAGTGACATCCAGATGACTGCTATCCAAATGCTCCAGGATAATTTTATTCAGTTTCAACAGGAATGTTTCATCTGCCTGGCTAAAGGTGCTTTCTTCCGGCGCAGGGACTAGTCCTGTATTCAAATATCTCTTCTTGATAGATTCGCGGTTCTTCAACCGGTTGCGAATGATTTCCATCAGCATTTCTATCTCAAAAGGTTTAGTCAGATAAGCATCCGCCCCGTTCTTGTAACCACTCAACTGGCTTTGTTTATCATCTCTTGCTGTCAGCAGAACGATAGGAATGTGACTGATCGTAATATCTTCCTTTATATTTTTGCATAGTTCATATCCATTCATTCTCGGCATCATCACGTCGCTGATGATAATATCCGGGGCATGGCTTTTGGTCAGTTGAAGGGCTTCCACACCATCCGAAGCAATCACTACCCGTTTGAAATATTCTCCCAGTGACTTTTTCAGGAAGTCCGTCAAGTCCGGATTATCATCCACTACTAAAACACTGTAAGGACTCGTGTCGAAATTATCTTCCTCCGGTTGTTGTTCTTTACTATCGTCACTCATTAATTCGTTCAAATATGCTTTCGGTTGGCAGATAATCTCTTCCGATTGTTGTCTTAAGGGCAGTTCAAAGAAGAATGTCGCACCGGCATCCTGATTATCTTGTGCACCAATGGAACCTCCGTGTAGTTCTACCAGAATCTTGGAATAAGACAGTCCGATCCCTGTGCCGCTCTGCTCTCCTGTACCCTGATAGAAACGGGTGAAGAGTTTCTGTGTATTTACTTGTTTCAATCCGTTTCCCCGGTCAATGATGGAGATACGTACGCTATTCCTTTCGGAAAGCAACTCCGACATAATTGTTATTTCTGCATCCTGCGGACTGTGTTTCAAGGCATTGATAAGCAGATTACTTAGAATAATCTCACACTTATCTTTATCAAAACTTACAGTATCGATATGTGGATCAAGCTGATAACGGATATGGACGTTCTTTGCTTCTCCTTCACTGATGAAATCTTGGGATACATGTTCAATCCATTGATTGAGAACATACGGTTGTATCTGCAATTTGCTTTCTCCAACCTCCATCTTGCGTACATCGAGTACCATATTAATAAGGTTTTTCATTCGCTGCGCTTGACGGTAGATCGCTTTTATTGGCAAATACTGTGTATCTTCGGTAGAAAGGGATTTCAACATCCGGTTAAGTGGTGCGTATATTAACGTTAAAGGTGTACGCAACTCATGACTGATATTAATAAGAAAACGTACTTTTTCTTCATATACCTGTTGCTCATGTTCTTTCATTGCCCACTTTAACTTCTCTTCTTTACGTTTCCATGCTCTTCGGAAAGCTTCGATAATAGCGGCAGCAATAAAAACGGCACAACAAAGAATAAACCACCATGTCCGATACCAGGGAGGAAGGATGGTCAATTCCAGTACTTCCTGACTGGGAATCCAATTACCATCCTTGGCGGTACAGGATGCCATGATTTTATAACTTCCCGGAGGAAGTGAACGTATGGCCAGTTCGGGATTGTATGATTCGATTTGCTGGTCATTCAGCCCCTCTATTTGGTATCTGTACACTTTCTGTCGAAAAATATCTTTCTCTTTCGACATGATTCGAATAGTGATATTACTATTCCAGGGAGCAGAAATCCCTGTTGGATGATTCGTTAATTCGTTATTTACTGACTCTCCATTAATGATGACATCTGATAATTGGAGTTGGGGAAGTTCGGAAGTGGTTAATGGTATTTTGCTGTTAATATGCAGTAACCCTTTCACTCCACCCATGTAGACGTCTCCCCGCATACTTAATAGACGAGGTTTGGAAAGATATTCGTTTTGGATTACACCGTCTGATTCACCGAATAGAACGAATTTTTTCTCTTTGATGAGCCAAGCGAAAAGCATACTGTCGGCTCCTATCCATACTTTTCCTTGCTGGTCGCATGCGATCAATGTGATTTCACTAAATAGAGAGGTCGGGATTGGTGTCTGTATTTTGGTGGCAGGATTGTAGTGTACCAATCCGTAGTTGTTTCCAATCCAGAAATTTCCCTCTTCGTCTCGTGCAACAGAGTTGATCGTTGTATCTTTCCAACATCTGTACAGGGCTTTCAGTCGGTTGGTATGGTTGTCCAGTTCATATATGTGCTTCGTATCATTTAGATAAGTGATATTCTTATAATTGTCGATCGGTAAAAGAGCACCGATAATTTCCTGCTCTTTTTGTTCTATAACGGTACTGAAAGTACGTGTATTCAAATCATATATATAGATATGTTCTCCAAGGAACAGAATATTGTGATGAGTGTTCCGAAGTAGATTTACAGCCTTGCCTCGATTGCACAAGAGTGCTGTCGTTTTAGCGTCAACAATGGTGAAAGGCTGTTTTTCTCCTGTTGCCGGGTTGAAAATAAATACTCCCTGTGAGAAAAGAGAAATTAATAATTTGCCGGGAGTAAACTGGCAGATAGAGGCTACTTTGTCTTCCCAGGTGGAAGGGTAATGGATAAATTTCTCTGTGAGTGGGTTAAAGCTGTTGATGCCTCCTCCGTCTGTACCGACCCAAATTTGGTCTTGGGATTCTTGGAAAAGACTTAGAACGGTATTGTTGCTTAGTCCGCGGTCGTTGCCGGGAGGTACATCTGTATACGTTTTCATGGAAACTTCCCGGATGCTGATTAGTCCGTTACGGATGCTACCTGCCCACATATTATTGTTGCAGTCGTTGTACAGACATAAAATAGAGTTAGCGGGGAGTGAGTAGTTGTCACTTCCGGGCATATGCTCCAACAGCGAAATACGTCTTGTTTCCGGGTCGAGAATATTAATGCCTCCTCCGTCTGTTCCAATCCAGATTTCTCCTTCCCGTTCGGCGAGACTTAGTATGACATTGTTGCTTAAAGAGGAGTTGTGGGTAGTATATGTAGCCAGTAGTTTACCGTCGCGTGTCAGACAGTTCAGCCCTCCATTGTAGGGAGCTACCCAGATTCTTTTTTGTGAGTCTATGAGTACATTCATGATTTCTTTTCCACAATCGAAAGGAGGACGTCGGCATTTTCCGGTATTCAGGTCGAGCAGGAGTAGTCCTTGCCACCGGCTGCAACAGAGTAATGTGTGTTTATCCCATAGATTTAGTAGAGTCACATTATAATTGGGTTCTAAGTCAAATGTTTGTAGGAGGCGTAAAGAGGTATCCTGATAATTATAGAAAAAGATTTTATTTTTCGAACCGAATAACACTCCGTCATCAGTCAGGCAGGCGGAGTAGGCGATGATATTATTTCCTGTCTCATCAGTCGGTATAAAAAAGTCATCGCTTTGCCTCTGATAACGTGCCACTCCTTTGTCTGTCAGAATCCATATATTGTTTTGTACGTCTTCTATCATCTGGTAGATTAAATTGTGAGGAATGGAATGAGGGTTATTTGCCTGATGAATATATTTTTTGAGTTCATGTCCGTCATATCGCCCAAGTCCGGAACGGGTTCCAATCCATACAAATCCTTGTTTGTCCGTTAAAATACATCTCACGGTAGAGGGAAGACCATCTTTTAGGGAGATTTGCTTATAGTAATAATGACCGGCTTGAAGAGTGGAAACGCCGATAAACAGTGTGATAAATGCAATGCATAGTAGTAAAAAGGTTTTTGTTCTCATGAGATCAGGTCAGTTAAACTGAAACAAAGATAGTGTATTCGGATGAATATTAGTTAAATCCCCTCTCTTATTTTTTAGTTTTTATGCTTATCTTTGCTCGAAAATATACGACTATGATTACCGAAGAACTACAGAAACTTTATCAGTCATATACGGGCGTTCCCGCTGAAAACATAACAGAATTACCGTCTTCTGGTTCCAACCGCCGTTATTTTCGGCTGACGGGTATAGAAACATTGATTGGAGTCTACGGGGCTTCTATTGATGAGAATGAGGCATTTCTTTATATGGCAGGACACTTCCGCAAATGTGGACTGCCTGTTCCCGAAGTGCGCATTGCCTCGGAAGATAAAACCTATTATTTGCAGGAAGATTTGGGCGATACTCTGTTGTTCCATGCCATAGAGAAAGGACGTGCTACCAGTGTCTTTTCCGAAGAGGAAAAAGAGTTGCTTCGCAAAACGATTCGTCTGCTTCCTGCTATTCAATTTGCCGGGGCGGATGGATTTGATTTTTCCCGCTGTTATCCTCAACCGGAGTTCAACCAACGCTCTATTCTGTGGGATTTGAATTACTTCAAATATTGCTTCCTGAAAGCTACCGGCATGGAGTTTCAGGAAGACAAACTGGAAGATGATTTCCAAAAAATGAGCGATGTCTTGCTCCGCAGTTCTTCCGCTACTTTCATGTATCGTGATTTTCAAAGCCGTAATGTGATGATAAAAGACGGGGAACCGTGGTTTATCGACTTTCAGGGCGGACGCAAAGGCCCGTTCTATTATGACATAGCCTCTTTCCTGTGGCAGGCGAAAGCGAAATATCCCGATAGCCTCCGTAAAGAACTGCTGCAAGAATATATGGAAGCTCTTCGCAAATACCAACCGATTGACGAATCCTATTTTTATAGCCAGCTTCGCCACTTTGTCCTTTTCCGTACGCTGCAAGTGCTGGGGGCCTACGGTTTCCGTGGTTACTTTGAAAAAAAACCGCATTTTATCCAAAGCGTTCCTTATGCCATCGAAAACCTGCGTGAATTGTTAAAAGAAGAATATCCGGAATATCCGTATCTCTGTAACGTTTTGCGGGAGCTTACCGGACTGAAACAATTTACGGACGACCTGAAAAAGCGGCAGCTAACTGTCAAAGTAATGAGCTTTGCCTATAAAAAAGGAATTCCTGATGACTCTACCGGCAATGGAGGAGGATATGTGTTCGACTGCCGTGCCGTGAATAATCCCGGCAAGTATGAGCGTTACAAACCTTTCACCGGACTGGATGAACCTGTAATCACTTTCTTGGAAGAAGATGGCGAAATACTCCGTTTCCTCGATCATGTCTATGCTTTGGTAGATGCCTCCGTGAAACGTTATATGGAACGCGGATTCAGCAATTTGTCCGTCTGCTTCGGTTGCACCGGCGGACAGCATCGTTCTGTTTATTCTGCCCAGCATCTGGCAGAGCACCTGAATCAGAAATTTGGTGTGAAAGTCGAACTGGTGCATCGGGAACAGAATATCGAACATACGTTTGAGGCAACAATCTAAGAAGAGTAAATATTAAAGAAGAAAGTAACCGAAAGAATGAAAGCAATGATATTTGCAGCCGGTTTGGGTAGCCGGCTGAAGCCGCTCACCGATACCATGCCGAAGGCTTTGGTTCCCATAGCCGGACATCCGATGTTGGAACATGTGATCTTAAAACTGAAAGCTGCCGGATTCACAGAAATAGTGATTAATATCCATCATTTTGGCGAACAAATACTTGATTTCTTAGAAGCCAATGAGAATTTTGGGCTTATCATACATATTTCCGATGAACGCGATCTGTTGCTCGACACCGGTGGGGGAATTAAGAAAGCCCGTTCTTTCTTTGAAAACTCCGATGAGCCTTTCCTGATACACAATGTCGATATTCTTTCAGACGTGAATCTGAAAGAATTATATGACTACCATTTACGAAGCGGTGCTGTTGCCACTTTACTGGCCAGCCAACGTAAAACCTCCCGCTATCTTCTTTTTGATACAGATAAGAGACTTTGCGGATGGATAAACAAGGATACGGAACAAGTGAAACCGGAAGGTTTTCAGTATGATTCTTCCCTTTATCAAGAATATGCATTCAGTGGCATCCATGTACTTTCGCCCGCCATTTTTCAATGGATGACCTCTCCCTCATGGGATGGAAAATTCTCTATCATGGATTTCTATCTTGCCACTTGCCGGCAAGTAAACTATGGTGGTTACTTGACAGAAAAGTTGCATCTGATTGATATAGGCAAACCGGAAACATTAGCGAAAGCAGAAGGCTTCTTATACCAAAATGCGAAATAAAGATACTGAAAGAGGCTAAAAGGCCTCTTTCTTTCTATGTAACAAAATATTAAAGTAACTTTGCTTGGATAAACAATCAATATTGTAATACTATACAAATTTTGCTGCATGGAACAGACTTTGGTAAATGGGATAGCTGATAACTTATTGCATAATATCTTTAATGACTTGTCTGTAGGCTTGGAATTGTATGATAAGGACGGTCTCATGATAGATGTCAATTATTCACGGTTGAGATCAATGGGGATAAAAGACAAAAAGGATATTTTGGGCTATAATCTATTCAACTACACCAGTTTCTCTGATGAAATCAAGGAACAGATCAGAAAAGGAGAAACAGTGCGTTTCATGGCAAAATATGATTTTGATGACTTGTGCCGTCTTTTTCCTACTAATCTGTCCGGTATAAAATTCTTCGAGATTACCGTTTCTTTTGTACATAATGATAAGTCTGAAATTACCAATTATATGGTGATAACTCAAGATATCACCGAACGTGTTTTGTGGCAAAACAAATATGACAATCTTTACGAAGAGGTTGTGCGTTCGAAAAAAGAACTTCTTGAGAGCGAACAAAGAATGATCCATTTGATTCGTCAGAATGAATTGGTATTGAACAATATTAATTCGGGATTGGCATATATTGCGAACGACTATATCGTACAATGGGAGAATATCTCGCTTTGTAGTAAAAGCCTTTCTTATGAGGCTTACAAAAAAGGAGAACCTTGCTATCTGACAGCCCATAATCGCACCACTCCTTGTGAGAATTGTGTGATGCAACGTGCCCGGAAATCCGGTCAGGTAGAGTCTATCTTGTTTAATCTGGATAACAAGCATGTCATAGAAGTCTTTGCTACTCCCATATTTAATGAACAGGGAGATGTTGACGGTGTCGTGATTCGCGTAGATGATGTTACCGAGCGGCAGCACATGATAGGTGAACTTGAAAAGGCAAGGAGTCGTGCTGAACAATCCGATAAGTTGAAATCCGCCTTTCTGGCAAATATGAGCCACGAAATCCGTACACCGTTAAATGCTATCGTTGGTTTTTCCGATTTATTGATGGTGACGGAAGATCAAGAAGAAAAAGAAGAATTTATTCAGATTATCAATGCCAACAATGAGTTGCTTTTGAAACTGATTAACGACATACTGGATCTTTCGAAAATAGAAGCCGGCTCGGTAGAACTGAAATACGAAGATTTTGATTTGGCTGTTTATTTCAACGAATTAGCTGCTTCGATGCATCGTCGTGTAGTAAATCCGCAGGTTCGGTTAGTTCCCGTGAATCCTTATGAAACCTGTACCGTTCGTTTGGATAAAAACCGGTTAGCGCAGATTCTCACTAACTTTGTAACTAATGCTATCAAATATACCTCCAAAGGAACTATTGAAATGGGGTATGAAAAGATAGACGGAGATATTCGTCTTTACGTTCGCGATACAGGTATTGGTATACCGGAAGATAAAAAAGACAAGGTGTTCCATCGTTTTGAGAAACTGGATGAATTTGCACAGGGAACCGGACTGGGACTGTCTATTTGTAAAGCCATCGTTGAGGCTTGCAGGGGAGAGATAGGCTTTGAGTCGGAATTTGATAAAGGGTCTTTATTTTGGGCGGTTTTGCCATGCCAGTTTGATTCGGTTGACAGCGAGCCGACTTCTTCACGTCGGAATAATGAGAAGGATGCAGATAATGAAAGCATTCTTGACTCCGAAGAAACAAAGAAAGTACCTAAAAGAGTGCTGGTCGTTGAAGATATTCAAAGTAACTTCTTTTTGGTATCTTCTATTTTGAAAAACAAATGCCAGTTGTTACACGCACCGAATGGACTGGAGGCAGTTGAGATTGTTCGTACCCAACCGGTGGATTTGGTACTGATGGATATGAAGATGCCTGTTATGGACGGGCGTACTGCAACCTCGGAGATCCGGAAGTTTAATGCTGAAATTCCAATTATCGCCCTGACTGCTCATGCCTTTGATGCCGACCGGGTAGCTGCGTTGAAAGCCGGTTGTGATGATTATCTGGTGAAGCCGATCAATGGTGCGAAGTTGATGCAGACTCTGAAAGAGTATGGTTGTTGAAAGGAGGGGATTAAAAATGTGCTGATCTGAAAAAGGGTATATTCTATTCTTTCTGTTTTTAATATATCGGTCACTTGTTTGTGGTGAAGGAAAAAACGCTCTGCATTTTGGATGAAAGAATGTAGGGTTGTTTGTTATCCTGGATAATTCCTGTCTAAAAATAAATAATTTCTCTGTATTGCTATCTATATGCTTACTATTTGCCCGTATGTAGTTTGCTTTATCATTTTTCTTTTGTGCGCTTGTGATGATGAACTAGCCTATAAACGGGCTTTTCCGAGGGCTTTTATAACTTGGTCGGTGAGTATGGAAGGCTTTCTCGGTGAGGAAGGATGTGTTCCTCACCGAGGAATGGCTTATTGCTCACCGAGGAAAATCATTTATTTCTTTAAAGAAAACGCATATCATCTGAAAATATATGCTGTATTGTGGTGGTAATATGCATATATATGTGGTAATATGGATGCTTTTAATTCCGGATTACCATCTTCAATAGTTTTGTTTTCTTTCTTAATCTGAAAAATAGAACATTTCTCTTGTTTGTTTGGAGGAATTGAAAGGGAGACAGCTTACTATAAAAGGCTATAAATCCGTAAAGTTTGGGATTGTTTTTTATGTTTATGGATTTAAATAGTTACCTTTGCTAAAAATAGAATATCATGTCCAAATACGTCAATCCTTTTACTGATATAGGATTTAAAATTATTTTTGGTCAACCGGCCAGTAAGAATTTGCTCATCACTTTGTTGAACGAATTACTTGCAGGTGAACATCATATTACAGAACTTACTTTTCTGGATAAGGAAGATCATGCAGACAATGTGAGTGATAAAGGTATCATTTATGATCTTTATTGCCGTACAGCAAGTGGTGAGTATATTATCGTGGAGATGCAGAATCGTTGGCACAGTAATTTTTTAGATCGTACACTTTATTATGTTTGTCGTGCTGTGAGTCGGCAGATAGAATCTCCTTCTTCAAAAGAAGTCCCTGTCCCTGAAGATCCGATGACTGCAAGAGAACCACTTGTCTCTTATGGAAAGCAGTATAGACTACCTACTATATATGGAATTTTCCTGATGAATTTCAAAGAGGAAAATTTAGAGGCTAAATTCCGTACGGATACGGTTCTTTCCGACCGTGATACAGGGAAGATTGTTAATCCGCATCTCCGGCAGATTTATTTGCAATTTCCTTATTTTACAAAGGATTTGTCGGACTGCCATACATTATATGATAAATTAATTTATGCACTGAAGAATATGAGCAATTGGAATAGAATGCCGGATGCTTTGAAAGAACAAGTGTTTGAACATCTGGCGAGATTGGCAGCAGTTGCCGATCTTTCGGAAGAAAACCGTATCGCTTATGATAAGGCATTAGATCGGTATAGGGTCAACCAAATTGTAGAGGAGGATGAACGGCGTAAAAACGAAGAGATGCGGAGAAAAGCGGCTGAAGAAGGGTTAAAGGAAGGGATGAAGGCCGGGTTGGAAAAAGGAGTGAAAAAAGGAAGGCTAGAGGGAATAAAAGAAGGGATGAAAGAAGGGATGAAGGAAGGGTTGGAGAAAGGGTTGGAGAAAGGAGAGCAAAAGAAGCAAATTGAAATTGCTCGGAAGATGAGAGAGGACGGAATATCCATTGATATAATTATCAAATATACGGGTCTTCAATCTTCTGATATAGAAAACCTATAATATATCTTCATAGGAAAATTGTTGTAGTTATATTAGGATAAAATATAAAGGAGGCGGGAATATTCAAGAATGGATACTTCCGCTTTCTTTTTTTGATTCGTAAGATGTCCAACAATGTCTATGATGGTTAGATATATCGATGAAATGGATGATTTTAGACAAAATTGGAAAAATAGTAGCTAAAATAGAACATGCATATTCAGTAACCACGTCTATATTTGCGTATGGATTTCAGCAAAAAATCTGGAATAAGCTTTTTAATCTTTAAATTTAATAATTTATAAAAATGACTTCTATGAAGAACCTATCAAAAGTTTTTCTGCTATGTTTCATCACATTGTTTGCGTTTGCAGCGCAATCTATGGGACAAGGAAAAAACATTACCGGTCAGGTAGTGGATGCTCTAAATGAAAGTATGCCTGGTGTCAATGTACAAGTAAAAGGTACTACTAATGGGACAATTACCAACATTGATGGAAAATTCTCCATTTCCGTTCCAAACTCAAAATCAGTGTTGGTCTTTACTTTTATCGGTTATTCCAAACAAGAAATAGTGGTTGGAAATCAGACTAAAATTAACGTTCAATTAAAAGAGGATGCACAAAATTTGGATGAAGTAGTTGTTGTTGGTTATGGAACGGCTAAAAAGAGCGATTTAACAGGCGCTACAGCCAGTCTTCGTCCTGATGCGAATGATGCTTCAAAAGCTGTATCTATTGACGGGCTATTGCAAGGTAAGATTGCAGGTTTAAATGTAACAGCTTCAATGTCTACTCCGGGTGCTGCTTCTTCTGTCACTATTCGTGGTGCTAACTCATTACGTGGAGATAATCAGCCGTTATATGTGATTGATAATGTGCCGCAAGCATCTACTGGTGAGTTTGCCGAGTCTGCTGTGGGAGGTGGTGACTTCCAAATAGCTCAAGATCCGTTGAGTGCAATAAATCCTAATGATATTGAGGATATTACCGTCTTGAAAGATGCTTCTGCTACTGCGATTTATGGTTCTCGTGGTGCCAATGGCGTAATTCTTATTACAACTAAAAAGGGAAAGGCCGGAAAGGCAAAAGTAAATGTCACAGCGAACTTTACGATAGCTAATGCACGTAACTTGCACGATATGTTAAATTTGGAAGAGTATGCCGATTACACTAATTCTAAATTAGACCAACCGCGATATTATCTGCAACCTAATGGTGAAATGCGTTACGTATTTAGTGGTAATGAATCCGCTTATCAGGCAGATCCGAATAATCCGGAATTATATAAGGTTATTACCTATCGCAACTGGCAAAAAGAAGCATATACATCAGCTTTCTCACAGGTCTACTCGGCTTCTGTCAGTGGAGGAACTGCCGGTATGAAATATTATATCTCCGGTAACTTTAAGGATATTAATGGTATCGTAGAAAATACAGGAATAAAACAGGGTGACTTGCGTGCTAATTTAACTGCTGAATTATCTAAAAAAGTAACTTTAAATTTGATATTGAGCGGTTCATTAAAGCAGAATGATATGATGACGGGCGGTAATACAACCGGAGGCGTTGCCGGATCTTTGGCTCGTACGGTTCTTGATACAGCTCCTTATATTGTTCCTGATGATGATCCGGGTGCTTTGGAATCAAAAATGAATGTATTTAGTTGGGTAAATGATTATGATGATATTACTAATAATAAGACATTTAATGGAAGCTTGAATCTGAATTGGAACATTAATAAATATTTCTCGTATAGTCTGCGTGCAGGGGGGAATATAATTGTCAATGACCGTAAACGTTGGTATGGGATTCAGTTACCTCCGGGAGAAAATGTGAAGGGTTTACTGGCAATCAGTAATGTCAATAAGTCTAATTATACAGTGGAAAACCTGTTAAACTTTAATATGGACTTGACTAAGGATTTTCGTCTGTCGGCAACAGCGGGTATCACTTATGATGAATATCATTTTCTGACAGAGAATGTTTCAGGCAATACTTTTTCTATCTATGACTTACGTACTAAAGGATTGTCTAATGCAGGAAAAGTGGATGTAAAACAGCCTATACAAAAAGATTATCAATTACTTTCATATTTAGGACGTGTTAATTTATCTGCTTATGATAAGTACTTGTTGACGGCTTCATTGCGTGCTGACGGATCCAGTAAATTTAAAAAGGGTAATCGTTGGGCATATTTCCCGTCTTTCTCATTAGCATGGCGTATGGAACAGGAAGCTTATATGAAGAGCATTGATTGGCTAAGTCAGTTGAAGGTACGTGTTGGTTATGGTGAGACAGGTAATCAGGGTATTGATCCATATCAGTCTCTATCTATTTATGAAAATAAGGTGGACTATGCTGATGGAGATGGGAATAAACTGACGTCTATGCAAATCAAAAGTCTGCAAAATGAGGGTTTGAAGTGGGAACGTACTTCTTCGTGGAATGTTGGTCTTGACTTTGGTTTCTTTAATGGTCGCCTGAATGGTGCATTTGATTATTACCGTAAAAACACAAAAGATTTGTTGGTTGAGCGTGCTCTGCCATATTCCAGTGGATTTGCAACAGTGATGATAAATGAAGGCTCGTTGTTGAATAAAGGTTTTGAGTTTAGTTTAAATGCTGATATTATTCGCAGTAACGGGTGGAAGTGGAATGTAGGCGGAAATATTGGTTTCAACAAGACTACGATTGAGAATTTAGGTTTGGAAGTTTCTGATATAGGTTCCTTGAAAGGAGTACGTGGTTATTTAGGTAAGACGATTGGCGATCATTTTGGACCTGCAAATGTTTTTATTGAGGGTGAGGCTCCGGGACTATTTTTCGGTTATAAGACACAGGGAATTATTCAGGAAGAAGATGTTGTTGATGGCAAAGTAGGATATATCTCATCAGATGGTTCTACCAAATATTACACTTCATCTGTTGGAAATGATATGGCAGCTGGTAATATTAAATGTGTGGATGTGAATGAAGATGGTATAGTAGATCCTAATGACATGGTTGTGATAGGTGATCCGAATCCTGATTTCACCTATGGTTTCCAGACACGTTTGGAATGGAAGAATATATCTCTTTCTGCTTCTTTTACAGGTGTTTATGGTAATGATATTCTGAATACAAATATCCGTTACGAACAGACTCCTTCCAGGCAGGCCGGAAACTTGAGAAAAGATGCTTATTATAATGCCTGGACTCCGGAGAATCGTTCTAATTTATATCCGTCGTCTACTTCAAATGTAAAAGGTGTTGTTTATGATCGTTATGTAGAAGATGGAAGTTATTTGCGTTGTTCAGATATTACGCTGAATTATATTTTGCCTAAAGCGTGGATGACTAAGATTGGGTTCCAGAATACCAGTATTTTTGCTTCAGTAAAGAATGCATTTGTTATAACCAATTATAGTGGATATGATCCGGAGGTAAATAGCTTTGCATTTGATGGCCTGCGTCGGGGTATTGATATGAATGCTTTTCCAAATATGCGTTCTTTTGTGTTTGGCTTGAATGTAACCTTTTAATTTACAATAAATGATTATGAAAATGAAGAAATTTACCTATATATTTTTATTAGCAAGCTGCTTATTATTGGCTTCTTGTGAATCGTGGTTAGATGAAGACCCGCAATATACTTTGAATACACAAATTCAGTTTTCTACTTCTGAAAAGGCACGTGCAGCATTATATGGATGCTATGGTTATTTTGCATTGACTAGTGGAGGATATGGTCAGCATTGGCAAGAAATTCCGGTACGATATAGTGGTTTCGGATGGGCACAGACTAATGGGGGGACAAATGATATGTGTGGATGGCTGCAATGTGACTATACAGATGATCTGTTGACAAATGCATGGTATGTAATGTATAAAGTAATTAATGAAACGAATGCATTTATAGCCAACGTAGAAAGTACTTCTTTGGAGGATAAAGACGAAATGGCTGCAGAGGCTCATTTCTTGCGTGCCTTGTCTTATTATAACCTTGCAATATGTTGGGGAGATGTACCCTTGAAGACAACTCCTTCTTCTCATGACGGCGTAGCTGTACCTCGTTCCTCGCGTTTAGAGGTGTTGGATGTTGTACGAAGTGACTTGGAATTTGCTTCAAAATATTTGCCGGAAACGAATTCTGATGGATTTCCAACGAAATGGACTGCAGAAGCATATTTAGGTAAGTTGTATCATACTTTAGGTTGTTTGGGTGATGCTACAGCTTGGGAAAAAGCAAAGACCTATTTTGAAGGAGTGAAAGGTAAATATGATTTGGAATCGAAATTTTCTAATTTATTTGTTGATAAGATTAAAGGTTCTAAAGAATCTATATTTCAACTGGGATTTCAGGTGAATGGTGAGTTGTCTTCTTTTAATAGGGGATCTTGGGTTTTTAATCCTGCTGCATCATCGTATGGTAAGAGTTTCCATAGAGTGAAGTGTACGAAAGCTTTTTATGATTTCTTTGCGGGAACCTATTGGGGAGATCCTCGTATTGAGACTACATTTATGGCAAAATGGAGAAAATGTACAAACAATATCGGACCTGTAGCTCAAGTAGAGCCTGTGCCGTCTGCCCGTGACTCTACCTATGAATATCCTTATTTCACTTATGATAGCGGTATAAAACCTGCCGGTTGGAAAAATAACAAGTTGTTAGTTGGTAGAATTCCTTATGAGTTATTGACTAATAAAGAGAATCCGAGCGCGGATGAAATTTTGGCTATCACGAATGATGAAACCAAATTTGATGAGAAATATCGTAAAGGATTGAAAGATTTTTTGAATGTATGTACTGCGGCGGGTAGGACAGGAGAAAGAGCGGCATGGCCTCATTTTGCAAAAGCTTTTGATATGAATATGGCAGGTATTGCCAGTCATAAAAATCTAATTTTATATCGTTATGCAGATTTATTATTGATGTTGGCTGATGTCTATAATGAATTGGATAGAAAAGACGATGCAATTAATACAGTAGATCTCGTGTTGGCGCGTGCACGTAAGTCGGGAGCTAAGGTTTCGACACAACCAGCCAAATGGGAGTCAACATTAACAAAAGATCAAGTACGTGAAAAGATATTCTTTGAAAGACTTTTTGAAGGTGCCGGTGAAACTGAAATGTATCAAATGATGCGCTTGCGTGGAACTGAATATTTGAAAAAAGCACTTACTGTGAATAATAATCACTCAATAACTAAAAAGTGGCAGGAGAATAATCCCAATGCAACGGGAGTCTGGGGTGAACGTATTTACAATAATGGAAATTTGAATGATGAGACTTTCTTGAAAAAGAATTTGTTGTTCCCTATTCCGCGTGATGAAATGAATACTAATATAGCTATTACAAAAAATAACTTCGGCTATTAAAAATAGTAGTTATAACAAGTTGTTTTTTCCCGAATGCAGAGGAGGAGTGTTTCTGCTTTTCATTCGGGTTTTCTTTATATAAATAGAAATCATTGTATATATTTTCTTGGATTTGCTGGATTGGAAATGAGTTGTAAATAGTGTTTTTGCCATTTTTCCTTCTGAAACAGACAAAAATGGAGAATATTGGAAATTAATTGGTTATTTGTGAACATGGATTTTGTTGACAGGTCTCTACCTTTGTCACTACAATCTAATATAAAGTTGTTTTATGGAAAAACTGCAATCAAACTTATTCTTTCCTTTAGCAGGAATAGCTGCCGTAGCTTCCCTTGCTTCCTGCTCAAACAAGCAAAGGCCTGCGGAGCAACTCCCTTTGAATATCGTCTACATTATGACAGACGACCACACAGCTCAAATGATGAGCTGTTACGACACACGCTACATGGAAACCCCCAACCTCGACCGCATTGCTGCTGACGGTGTACGTTTTACTCAAAGCTTTGTTGCCAATTCTTTAAGCGGCCCCAGCCGTGCCTGCATGATAACGGGCAAACATAGTTGTGCCAATAAATTCTATGATAATACCACTTGCGTATTCGACAGTTCGCAACAAACTTTTCCGAAACTGTTGCAGAAAATCGGTTATCAGACAGCATTGGTGGGTAAATGGCATCTTGAAAGCTTGCCTTCCGGCTTTGATTACTGGCAGATTGTTCCCGGACAAGGAGACTACTACAACCCGGATTTCATCACACAAAACAATGACACTATTCAAAAACATGGATACATCACGAATCTTATTACCGATGACGCCATTGACTGGATAGAAAACAAACGCAATCCGGAAAAACCTTTCTGCCTTTTGATTCACCACAAGGCAATTCACCGTAACTGGTTGGCGGATACTTGCAACCTGGCTTTGTACGAAGATAAAACCTTCCCGCTACCGGATAATTTCTTTGACGATTATGAAGGACGTCCCGCCGCTGCCGCGCAAGAGATGAATATTGTGAAGGACATGGACATGATTTATGACCTCAAAATGCTTCGTCCTGATAAAAACACCCGTCTGAAATCCTTATATGAGAAGTATGTCGGACGTATGGACGAAGGTCAACGTGCTGCATGGGACAAATTCTACACGCCGGTTATAGATGATTTCTACAGGCAGAACCTGCAAGGCAAGGAACTTGCCAATTGGAAATTCCAGCGTTACATGCGTGACTATATGAAGACCGTAAAATCACTGGACGACAATGTTGGTCGTGTACTCGACTATCTGAAAGAGAAAGGCTTGCTGGATAACACACTTGTCGTCTATACTTCCGACCAAGGATTCTACATGGGTGAACACGGTTGGTTTGATAAACGCTTCATGTACGAAGAATCCATGCGTACACCGCTTATCATGCGTTTGCCGAAAGGATTCGACCGCAGGGGTGATATCACAGAAATGGTACAGAACATCGACTATGCACCCACCTTCCTCGAATTGGCAGGAGCAGAAATCCCTTCTGATATCCAAGGGATATCCCTCGTTCCTTTACTGAAAGGCGAACATCCGAAAGACTGGCGGAAAGCTCTCTACTATCATTTCTATGAATATCCCGCTGAACACATGGTGAAACGTCATTACGGGGTACGTACAGACCGCTATAAATTGATTCATTTCTATAATGATATCAACTGGTGGGAACTCTACGACTTGCAGGCAGACCCGTCGGAAATGCACAACCTCTACGGGCAACCTGAATACGAATCGGTAGTGAAAGAACTGAAAGAAGAAATGCTGAAACTTCAGGAGCAATACAATGACCCTGTCCGCTTCTCACCGGAAAGAGACAAGGAATAACACCAACGTATATACACCATGAAAAGATACATCTTAATCATTCTCATACTGCTTTCGCCACTGACAGTGTTCTTGCAGGCTGATAACTTAACATCCCCTTTAATTTCAATAGTACCACGCCCGACACAGATTGTGCCGGGTAGTGGTAATTTCACCTTTTCTGCAAAAACGGCCTTTGCGGTAGAAAATCAGGAACAAGCCGTGATTGCCCGCAATTTTATCGACTTGTTTACCCGTGCTGCCGGAATAACTCCGGCTTTGAATGTCGGCAGCAAAGAAGGACAAATTCGTTTTGTGACGGATTCTTCTTTTAAACCCGAAGCATATCTGTTGGAGATTACACCGCAACAGATACTTATTAAAGCTTCGGATACAAAGGGTTTCTTTTATGCCCTGCAATCTATTCGCCAACTCCTGCCTGCTGCCATAGAATCAGAGCAACCGGTACAGAATATCGCTTGGAGCGTTCCCGCAATGACAGTTCAGGATGAGCCCCGTTTTGGTTTCAGAGGATTACTTTTGGACCCGGTACGTTGCTTTATTCCCAAAGAGAACGTACTGCGAATCATCGACTGTATGGCGATGTTGAAAATAAACAAACTTCATTTTCATCTGACGGACGATAACGGCTGGCGGATTGAAATAAAGAAATATCCTCGTTTGACGGAAGTAGGAGCGTGGAGAGTAGACCGTACGGATGTACCTTTTCACTCACGCCGTAACCCGGAGCGTGGAGAGCTTACTCCAATAGGTGGTTTCTATACACAGGAGGAGATTCGGGAAATTGTAGCTTATGCTGCCGACAGACAAATAGAAGTCATTCCGGAAATAGATGTACCGGCACACAGTAACGCTGCTTTGGCTGCTTATCCCCAGTTTGCTTGTCCGGTTGTGAAAGACTTTATCGGTGTACTTCCCGGCTTGGGAGGACGAAATTCCGAGATTATCTACTGTGCGGGAAATGATAGCGTATTTACATTCTTGCAGGATGTCTTTGACGAAATTCTGGCACTTTTCCCTTCCCGCTATATTCATGTCGGAGGAGATGAAGCGCGAAAGACGAACTGGGAAAAATGTCCGCTTTGTCAGAAACGGATGAGAAAGCAGCATTTAGCCAATGAGGAAGACTTGCAAGGTTATTTCATGAAGCGTATTAGTGATTATCTGCGTAAGAAAGGACGCGAGGTGATTGGCTGGGATGAATTGACAAACAGCTCTTTTCTTCCCGAAGAATCCATTATTCTCGGTTGGCAGGGAATGGGAACGGCTGCCCTGAAAGCTGCTGAAAAAGGACATCGTTTCATCATGACTCCGGCGCGTATCATGTACCTGATTCGCTATCAGGGACCGCAATGGTTTGAACCGGTAACGTATTTCGGTAACAATACCCTAAAAGATGTTTTTGATTACGAACCTGTACAGAAAGACTGGAAACCGGAATACGAATCATTGCTAATGGGTATACAGGCCTGTATGTGGACGGAATTCTGTAATAAACCGGAAGATGTGGATTATCTTTTGTTCCCTCGTCTGGCTGCCTTGGCAGAAGTGGCTTGGACAGCTGCAGGAACGAAGGACTGGACTGGATTTTTGAAACGAATGGATGTATACAATTCGCATATTGCAGAAAAAGGAATTGTTTATGCCCGCTCAATGTATAACATACAACAGACGGTGACACCAGTGGACGGACATCTGGAAGTGAGTTTGGAATGTATCCGTCCGGATGTGGAAATTTATTATACACTGAATGGGAGTAATCCGGCAATGTCTTCTCATCGTTACGACGGACCTATCTGTGTGACGAAAACGCAAATGGTGAAAGCCGCTACCTTTATGAACGGCAAGCAAATGGGAGAAACCTTAGAGTTGCCACTCACATGGAACAAAGCTACGGCAAAACCTTTGCTTGACAATAAGAAGAACGAAATGTTATTAGTCAATGGATTGCGGGGAAGCTTGAAATATACTGATTTTGAATGGTGTAACTGGAGCCGGAATGATTCTATCTCTTTCACAATAGATTTGCAGAGTCAGGAAAAACTGAATAAATTAACCATTGGTTGCATTACGAATTATGGAATGGGAGCGCACAAACCGAAAATGATTCGCGTAGAAGTTTCTGATGATAATCGTACCTACCATGCCATAGGAGAATTGAACTTTTCTCCGGAAGAAATCTATCAGGAAGGAACTTTCAGAAATGACTATTCGATAGACATGGGCGGAGTATCTGCTCGTTATGTCCGGGTGACGGCAGAAGGTGCGGGGATATGTCCCGACGAGCATGTCCGCCCCGGTCAGGAAGCGAGAGTCTATTTTGATGAAGTGATTATAGAATAGTAATCAAGTAGTTAAAAATAGCAATTAGGTGCTTTGTAAAACAATCTTGTATAAACTAATTATGATGACATGCTTATGAACATTAGCTTTAAGAAACGAACTTCTTTAATCTTATCAGCAGTACTGGCTGCCACTACTTTCACGTTAGCGCAGCAACAACCGTTACCCGAATGGCAGAGCCAGTATGCGGTGGGACTGAACAAACTCGCTCCTCACACATACGTATGGCCTTATGCCAACGCTTCCGACATTGAAAAGCCGGGAGGGTATGAACAGTCTCCTTTTTATATGAGCCTGAACGGAAAGTGGAAATTCCATTGGGTGAAGAATCCCGATAACCGTCCGAAGGACTTTTACCAACCTTCTTATTACACAGGAGGATGGGCGGACATCAATGTGCCTGGCAACTGGGAACGTCAGGGTTATGGCACAGCTATCTATGTCAACGAAACGTATGAATTTGACGATAAAATGTTCAACTTCAAGAAGAATCCGCCGCTGGTACCGCATGCGGAGAATGAAGTCGGCTCATACCGCCGTACCTTCAAAGTGCCTGCCGACTGGAAAGGACGCCGGGTAGTACTTTGTTGTGAAGGGGTCATCTCTTTCTATTATGTATGGGTGAATGGAAAATTGCTTGGATACAATCAGGGGTCAAAGACAGCTGCCGAATGGGATATTACTGACGTCCTCAATGAAGGCGAAAATGTGGTTGCTTTGGAAGTGTACCGATGGAGTGCGGGTGCTTACTTGGAATGTCAGGATATGTGGCGTTTGAGTGGTATCGAACGCGATGTGTATCTTTACAGCACTCCCAAACAGTACATTGCCGACTACAAACTGAATGCATCTTTGGACAAAGAGAAATACAAAGATGGAATTTTCGGACTTGAAGTGACCGTAGAGGGACCTTCTATTACACCTGGAGCCACTTCTATTGCTTATACCCTGAAAGACGCCGAAGGCAAAACTGTCCTGCAGGATGCCATCCGGATAAAATCCCGTGGATTGAGCAATCTTATCACGTTTGATAGAAAGAATCTACCTGATGTAAAGGCTTGGAGCGCAGAGTATCCTCATCTTTACACATTAATACTCGAACTGAAGGATGAACAAGGCAAGGTCACCGAACTGACGGGTTGCGAAGTCGGCTTCCGTACTTCGGAAATTAAGGACGGACGTTTCTGCATCAACGGTGTTCCGGTATTGGTGAAAGGAACCAATCGCCACGAACACTCCCAGCTGGGACGTACCGTGAGCAAAGAACTGATGGAACTGGACATCAAACTGATGAAGCTGCACAATATCAACATGGTGCGTAACTCGCATTATCCGACTCACCCTTACTGGTATCAGCTTTGCGACCGCTACGGATTGTACATGATTGATGAGGCAAATATCGAATCCCACGGCATGGGGTATGGGGCTGCTTCTCTTGCCAAAGACACTACCTGGCTGACCGCGCACATGGACCGCACCCACCGGATGTACGAACGTTCCAAGAATCATCCCGCTATCGTCATCTGGTCGTTGGGAAATGAAGCCGGCAACGGAATCAACTTCGAGCGTACCTACGACTGGCTGAAATCGGTAGAAAACACTCGTCCTGTGCAATACGAACGTGCTGAATTGAACTATAATACGGATATTTACTGCCGTATGTACCGCAGTGTGGACGACATCAAAGCATATCTTGCGAAGAAAGACATCTACCGTCCTTTTATTCTTTGCGAATATCTTCATGCGATGGGCAACAGTTGCGGCGGACTGAAAGAATACTGGGATGTATTTGAAAACAATCCGATGGCACAAGGTGGCTGCGTTTGGGACTGGGTGGACCAGTCATTCCGCGAAATAGATAAAAACGGTAAATGGTATTGGACGTATGGCGGTGATTACGGACCGGAAGGAATCCCGAGTTTCGGTAACTTCTGCTGTAACGGTTTGGTAGGCGCCAATCGTGAACCGCATCCGCATTTGCTTGAGGTAAAGAAAGTATACCAGAATATAAAAGCGACTTTGGCGGATCAGAAGAATCTGACTATCCGTGTCAAGAACTGGTATGACTTCTCTAATCTGAATGAGTATGTACTGAACTGGAATGTGACGGCAGACAATGGCAAGATTTTGGCAGAAGGTACGAAAACGATTGATTGTGCACCGCACGCTATCGTAGATGTAATTTTAGGCGTTGTCAAACTTCCGAATACAATTCGTGAGGCTTATCTGAATATCAGTTGGACGCGTCGTGAAGCATCTTCAATGATCGATAAGGATTGGGAAGTGGCGTACGATCAGTTTGTGCTTGCCGGTAATAAGAATTACACAGGCTACCGTCCGCAAAAAGCAGGTGAAACGATTTTCACCGTTGACAAGCAAACAGGGGCGCTGACTTCATTGAACCTGGACGGCAAAGAATTATTAGCCACTCCACTGACATTAAGCCTTTTCCGCCCGGCAACGGATAATGACAACCGGGATAAGAACGGTGCACGCCTGTGGCGTAATGCAGGATTGGATAATCTGACCCAAAAGGTCGTTTCACTGAAAGAGGGCAAGACTTCGACCACTGCCCGGGTAGAAATTCTAAATGCGAAAGCGCAAAAGATAGGAACTGCCGACTTTGTTTATTCATTGGATAAAAACGGTGCGCTGAAAGTTCTTACTACTTTCCAGCCCGACACGACCATCGTGAAATCAATGGCACGTCTGGGACTGACATTCCGTGTGGCGAACACCTACGATCAGGTTTCTTACCTCGGACGTGGAGGGAATGAAACATACATTGACCGCAATCAGTCCGGCAAAATCGGTGTATATCAGACCACACCGGAACGGATGTTTCATTATTATGTTGCTCCGCAATCTACGGGCAACCGCACCGATGTACGTTGGGCGAAGTTGGCAAATACTTCCGGCGAAGGCCTCTTTGTAGAATCAAATCGTGCTTTCCAGTTTAGTATGATTCCTTTCTCGGATGTATTATTAGAGAAGGCCCGCCATATCAATGAACTGGAACGTGATGGCTTGCTGACAGTGCATCTGGATGCCGAACAGGCAGGCGTGGGAACGGCTACTTGTGGTCCCGGAGTGTTACCGCAGTACTTGGTTCCATTAAAGAAACAGAGTTTTGAATTTACCCTTTATCCGGTGAAATAGATACTAAATCAATAGGTTATTTAGATTATATATAAAGGTGGGGGTTACACTGATTGAATGGAATATCGTAAGAAAGTATTCCATGAGAATCGTGAAATCCGTACCTTTATTTTATTTTTGTAAAACTGCAATAATTTATAGGCTATGAATAAACTACTAATCTCTCTCTTATTGTCTTCTACCCTCATCGGTGGAGTGCAGGCACAGAAAAAAGAAAACTACTACGTGAAGCATGTTGAATTTCCTCAAGATGCAACGCTCGAACAGAAAGTCGATATGGCAGCGCGGCTGGTACCCACTCCGCAACAATATGCCTGGCAACAAATGGAACTGACCGCTTTCCTTCATTTTGGCATCAACACTTTTACCGGACGTGAATGGGGAGACGGAAAAGAAGACCCTGCACTCTTTAATCCTTCAGAACTCGATGCTGAACAATGGGTGAAGAGTTTGAAAAATGCAGGTTTCAAAATGGTTATTCTGACCGCCAAGCATCACGACGGTTTCTGCCTTTGGCCAACAGCCACCACCAAACATTCCGTAGCCTCTTCTCCTTGGAAGAACGGACAGGGGGATGTCGTAAAAGAACTCCGGAAAGCCTGCGATAAATATGATATGAAGTTCGGCGTCTATCTTTCTCCGTGGGATCGGAATGCGGAATGTTATGGGGACTCTCCCCGTTACAATGAATTTTTTGTCCGTCAATTGACAGAATTACTTTCCAATTATGGTGAGGTGCATGAAGTCTGGTTCGACGGGGCGAATGGCGAAGGTCCGAACGGAAAAAAACAAGTGTATGACTGGGACGCTTTCTATAAAACCATCCAACGCCTTCAACCGAAAGCTGTGATGGCGATTATGGGAGACGATGTCCGTTGGGTAGGAAATGAAAGAGGGCTGGGACGCGAAACGGAATGGAATGCCACCGTACTGACTCCGGGAATTTATGCCCGCTCGACAGAAAACAACAAACGTCTGGGTGTCTTTAGCAAAGCGGAAGATTTAGGAAGCCGCAAAATGCTGGAGAAAGCTACGGAATTATTCTGGTATCCTTCGGAAGTGGATGTGTCCATCCGTCCGGGATGGTTCTATCATGCGGAAGAAGACGCGAAAGTGAAATCCTTGAAACATCTGTCGGATATTTATTTCCAGTCGGTAGGATATAACTCCGTGCTTTTATTGAATATACCGCCCGACCGCAAAGGCTTGATTAATGAAGCGGACGTGAATCGTCTGGAGGAATTTGCAGCTTACCGTGAACAGATATTTGCCGATAACCGGGTGAAGAAAGGGAGAAACTACTGGAATGCCATTTCGGGCAGTGAAGCCGTTTATTCTTTGGAACCGGGTTCGGAAATTAACTTAGTGATGCTTCAGGAAGATATCACAAAAGGACAGAGAGTGGAGTCTTTCGTTGTAGAGGCTTTGACTGATAACGGTTGGAAAGAAGTAGGCAAGGGTACGACAATCGGATATAAACGTATGCTGCGTTTCCCGGTCGTGAAAGCCAGTCAGTTACGGGTGAAGATTGACGAATGTCGTCTGACTGCTCATATTAACCAAGTGGCCGCTTATTATGCAGCTCCTTTGCAGGAAGTGGTTCAGGGTGAAGATTGGAATAATCTGCCTCGTGCCGGCTGGAAACAAGTCGCTGATTCTCCGTTGACGATTGACTTGGGCAAATCGGTGACATTAGCCAGCTTTACTTATGCCCCTTCGAAAGCGGAAGCGAAACCGACGATGGCTTTCCGTTATAAATTCTTTGTGAGCATGGACGGAAAGCACTGGAAGGAAGTTCCTGCCAATGGTGAGTTCAGTAATATCATGCACAACCCGCTGCCGCAAACGGTCACTTTCGGCCAGAAAGTACAGGCGCGTTATATTAAGTTGGAGGCTACTACACCTACCGCAACAACCGCGAAAGTAGGAATGGATGAAATAGGAGTGATAACAACTCCCTGATGGGATTGTTATCGCTGAAAGATATGCTTAGAGAATAGCAGTGAAGACTGGCAGTCCCGATTTCTAGTGAATCGGACGCCAGTCTTTTTTTCTAAACCAAATGAAGCTTTTGCTGTTATTAATAAAAAAGGACAGAAGTTATGCTTGTACTAGATTTAGGAAAATGGATGAACAAAATCCTGATAGATTGGGGAATAGACCCGACAGTTGCCGACCGTTTTGATGAGACTATTATTGCTGTGCTGATGATAGCAATTGCTATCGGTCTGAATTATCTCTGCCAGGCGATTCTTATAGGAGGAATGAAGCGGTACACCCGTCGGAAACCGCACCTTTGGAATACGTTGCTGATGAAGCGCAAAGTGTTTCACAACCTGATTCATACGGTTCCGGCTTTTCTGGTTTATTCTTTACTGCCAATGGCTTTTATTCGTGGCAAGGACTTATTGCTTATTTCCCAGAAAGCTTGTGCCGTTTACATAATCTTTTCTTTGCTGTTGGCCATTAATGGGATTCTATTGATGATAATGGATATCTACGACGGGAAGGAGTCAATGAAGAACCGTCCGATGAAAGGATTCATTCAGGTGTTGCAGGTGCTTCTGTTCTTTGTCGGTGGAATCATTATCATTGCCATTATTGTGAATAAGTCCCCAGCCAGTTTGTTTGCGGGATTAGGGGCTTCGGCCGCCATACTGATGCTGGTATTCAAGGATTCCATACTAGGATTTGTGGCGGGGATCCAGCTTTCCGCCAATGATATGGTTCGTCCGGGCGACTGGATAACGCTTCCTTCCGGTGCTGCCAATGGCACAGTGCAGGAGATTACTCTGAATACAGTCAAGATTCAGAATTTCGATAATACGATTTCTACCGTTCCCCCTTATACCTTGGTTAGCAGCCCTTTCCAGAACTGGCGGGGAATGGTGCAATCAGGAGGACGAAGGGTAATGAAGAATATAACCCTGGATTTGACTACGCTCCAATTCTGTACGCCCGAAATGCTCGACCGTTATCGGAAGGAAATCCCTTTGATGGCGGATTATCAGCCTGAAGAAGGTGTAGTACCTACCAATTCCCAGGTTTATCGTGTATATATCGAGCGTTATTTGTGCAGCTTGCCTGTGGTGAATCAAGATTTGGACTTGATTATCAGCCAGAAAGAAGCCACGATGTATGGAGTACCTATTCAAGTTTACTTCTTCTCCCGAAACAAAGTTTGGAAAGAATACGAACGTATCCAGTCGGACATCTTCGACCATTTGCTGGCAATGGTTCCCAAGTTTGACTTGAAGGTTTATCAGTATTCGGATTAATATAACAAAATTCGTTTTATAATGTCCGGAATCGTTTGTATTTATGCCTGTTTTCACGTATCTTCGTCTAGTGATTCATAAAAAGCCGATAAAAAGATGAAATATCCTATTGGAATACAGAGCTTTGACCGCCTTCGTGAAGACGGTTTTGTTTATGTAGACAAGACTGCCTTAGTTTACAACCTTGTGCAAACGGGTTCAATCTATTTCTTGAGTCGTCCCCGTCGTTTTGGGAAGAGTCTGTTGGTGAGTACACTTGCCTGTTATTTTCAGGGGCGGAAAGAACTTTTCGACGGACTGGCAATTGCTGACCTTGAAAAAGACTGGTTGCAATATCCTATTTTCCGCATTGACTTTAACGGTGGGCCATACACCCAACCGGGAGTGCTCGAAGCAACTATCGAAGGGTATTTAGGCAATTGGGAAGACATCTATGGCAAAAATCTGAACTATACTACCACAGGTGACCGCTTCAAGGAACTGCTCCGCCGTGCTTATGAACGGACAGGGCAGCGTGCGGTAGTACTGATTGATGAATATGACAAACCAATTCTCGATGTGTTGGATACCGGAACTTACACCTGCAACCATGTAGGAGAGAAACTTTTGCTTGAAGACCATCACAGGGAAATTCTGAAATCTTTTTATTCCACCTTCAAAGGAGCTGACGAATACTTGAAATTCGTACTGTTGACGGGAGTTACGAAATTTTCGCAAGTAAGTGTGTTCAGTGGCTTCAACCAACCAAAAGACATTAGTATGGATGAACGCTACGAATCACTATGCGGAATCACTCAGGAAGAATTGGAGAAATACTTCGCAGAACCCATCTCGCGATTGGCAACTAAATACGAATGTACGGTGGAGGAAATGAAGGACTGGTTGAAACGGCAGTACGATGGCTATCATTTTAGTACGAACATGGCCGCCATCTATAATCCGTTTAGCATACTTAATGCCTTTGATATGAATGAAATCCGTGACTACTGGTTCGCCACCGGTACCCTGACTTATTTGATACGTCTGCTACAACACAGTCGCGAACAGATGAATGAACTAACAGGAAAATTCTACGACCCAACTATGTTTATAGACTACAAAGCGGATGTGGAACAGCCCCTACCAATGATTTTTCAAAGCGGATACCTCACAATCAAGGAATATAATAAAAAAATGGGAACCTATCTGCTCGATTTCCCAAACAACGAAGTACGGAAGGGATTCTTGTCTGTATTAGCAGCCAATTATATGAAGCCGAAGAGTAAAGAAGTGACGAGTTGGATAACAGATGCCGTGATGGACCTTGAACGCGGTGATACAGATGCGTTCCGCCGTTCCCTCACCTCTTTTTTGGCAAGTATTCCCTATGACTCCCACGGCTCGTTGAAAGATATAGATATAACAGAAAAGCATTTTCAATACACTTTTTATCTATTGCTTCGACTGATAGGCGTATATTGCACCGCCATCCATTGCGAGGACCGCCAAAGCTACGGACGGGTGGATTGTACGCTGGAGATGGAGGATTACGTCTATATCTTTGAATTCAAAATGGATGGAACAGCACAGGAAGCTCTGGAACAAATAGAGAAGACTGGCTACGCCAAGCCTTATCTGGCAGACAAACGAAAAGTGATTTGCATCGGAGTGAACTTCTCATCTGTCACACGGACAGTAGAAGACTGGGAAGAAGTTTCTATCGTATGAGAAATATCATAATTATTTTCCAAGATATATTTGTTGTTCATTCATTATTATAGAAAGAACTAACGAGACGGTACTTTATTAATATAAAATCAGCTCGAAGTCTGCATAAATAGGTAAATGGTCGCTGACACCGCCTTGATACTTCATCCCCTTATAAGTGCGGAAAGGTTCTTTATCACCATATTTTTCGTCATCTTTCAGTAAAAAGGGGAGAAGGCATACATTTGCTTTTTCTTCGCTGGTGAAAAAGTGATTTGATTGATTTAATAGAGTGCCTGATACAATCAAGTGATCGAGTAATCCCCATTCACCACGATATTTGTAAGAACCGAAGTCTTTTGATTTAGCTTTCCGGGCGAGTAGGTGATATAGTTTTAATGAGGAGGGGGCAACTGTTGAGAAGTTGGTGGAGCCGGTTGTTGAGGCTAGATTATTGGTAGTAACAGGAGGTGCTTCAGCTTCCAATATTTTCTGAATAGATTGATTGGTCGGGTAATCGTTGAAATCCCCCATAATAATGACTTGCGGAAGAGAACGAATGTTCATGATGCTATCAACTTCCATACGCAGAGTGTGAGCTGCATATAAGCGATAGGGTTCCGATTCTTTGGCTCCACCCGAGCGGCTGGGGAGGTGGCAGACAAATACGTCGAGCGTATCTCCCGTCAGTAGAAGTCCGCTGACGTGTAGCAAATCTCTTGTCGGGCGGTATTGCTTCAACGGAGGGATGGAAATGGAACGGGAAGATAATAGTTTGAATAAATCCCGTTGATAAAGCAAGGCTACGTCAATTCCTCTTAAATCAGGGGAGTTGGTCATTACATAACGATAACTAAGCTCTTTTAAAGGAGAACGGCGGGTCAGGTCACGAAGCACTGTATCATTTTCTACTTCACATAATCCGACTAATGCAGGCGGACTCCATTCACCAATCGCCGTAATTACACGGGCAACGTCAACCAGCTTTTTCTTATATCTGCTATAATTCCAATGACGCATCGCGTTGGGAAGAAATTCGTGATCGTTCTTTAAACTGTCGTGGTGTGTATCAAACAGGTTTTCTATGTTCCAACTTACAACGCGGAAAGGGATTCTTTCTTGTTGAGAGGGGACTTGTGTGTCGTGATAGCCTTGTCCTTCGTGAGAATCTTGTGCGATAACATAAGAAGGAGCAAAGAAACTTACGGCTATTAAATTCATTGCAAAAAAGAGCATGGCAACAGCTACTCTCTTTTCACTGTTACCATACTCTTCTTTATGTTGACTTATCTGTCTGTTACTTCTTGGCAGGAACATGTGCCAAGATATCCAATAGATGTTTCCAGAATTTCTCAACGGTAGGAATAAGCATCCGTTCGTCAGGAGAGTGAACACCTGTCAGTGTCGGTCCGAAAGAGATCATATCCAGCGTTGGATATTTATCAAGGAACAGGCCACATTCCAATCCTGCATGAATGGCTTTAACTTTCGCGTCTACACCAAACAGACGCTTGTAAGATTCAACAGCCACTTCGAGGATAGCCGAGTGGGGATTCGGTTTCCATCCCGGATAACCTTCGCCAAACGTAACATTGGCTCCCGCCAGTTGGAATACGGCACGAACCGTGTTCGCCATATCGTTGCGTGCGGATAGTATCGAGCTCCGCTGACTAGTTTCAATGCGGATGACATGATTCGGCTTCATCTTGACAGATGCCAGATTGGTAGAAGTTTCCACCAGTCCGGGAATATCCTGGCTCATGGCGTATACACCGTGAGGAGCTGCATACAGAACTTTTAATAAACGGGTAGTGGTATCCTGGTCGATAGCCGTCTTGCGGGGAGTTTCCGATTCGAGAACCAACTTTAAGTCGGGCTCTACAACGGATAATTCGTCTTCCATTTCGCTGGTGAAGATATTTAGTTCGGTGCGGACATCATGTTTGGCATCTTCGGGAACAGCACAGATAGCGTATGCCTCGCGGGGAATAGCGTTGCGCAGGTTACCACCGTTGATTTCACAAAGATACAGATCATGCCTGCCAGCCATGCGTGAAAGGAAACGGTTCAGTATTTTGTTGGCATTTCCCCGTCCCAAATGAATATCACCACCGGAGTGACCGCCTTTTAAACCTTTCACTTCCACCTTGAAGAAGAAATATCCGGCAGGAACTTCCACTTCCTTATAAGTAAATTCTGCAACGGAGTCAATACCTCCGGCACAGCCGATAAAGATTTCCCCTTCATCTTCCGAATCGAGGTTCAGAAGAATATCACCGCTCATAAAACCTTCCTGCAGGGCGAAAGCTCCGGTAAGCCCCGTTTCTTCGTCTACGGTAAACAGACATTCCAACGGACCATGTTCAATGCTGTCGTCAGCCAGAATAGCCAGCTCGGTAGCTACACCGATACCATTGTCGGCTCCGAGGGTAGTGCCTTTGGCTTTCAGCCATTCACCGTCAATTTCCGTTTCGATGGGATCGGTGAGGAAGTCATGTTGAACGTCATTGTTCTTTTCGCACACCATGTCGATATGTGATTGCAATACGACGGTTTGAAGATTTTCCTTTCCCGGAGTAGCGGGTTTTTTAATCAATACGTTGCCGGCTTCGTCCACCTTGGTTTCCAGGTTATGTTTTGCTCCGAATGCCTTCAGGTAGGCAATCATTTTCTCTTCCTTCTTCGAAGGGCGTGGCACTTGGCAGATTTCTTCGAAATACTTGAATACGCCAGCCGGCTTTAAGTCTTTTTTTTCCATGCTGTTTTTATTTTATAATAGGAATAGAAGGGCTGTTTTCGCTTCTTCTATTGCTAAATATGGTTAATTTGATTGACTTATCTGAACTCATATCTCATTAAAGCCTATCTTTGCACTCACAAAATTAATAGAAATGGTTGAGACTATACTGATAACTTTGTTAATAGTTGCTATTTCCCTGGTATTATTAGGGGTGAAAGTATTCTTTACGAAGGGTGGGAAATTCCCGAATGGTCATGTGAGCGGGAATAAAACGTTGCGTCAGAAAGGAATCGGATGCGCACAGTCGCAGGATCGCGAAGCACAAAAGAAACCGCGTTTTTCTATTGATGAGTTGGAAAAAGCCTTGAACGATAGTATGAATTAAATTTATTAAAAACAATACTTATTAATTATGAATAGAATGAACTACCTCATGAACGGTTTGGCTGCTCTTGCGTTTATCGTTTTATTTTCACAATGTGCTGGCAAAACTGACAATCAAACTACAAGTACTCCGGCACAGGCTAATGCCGAACTGTCAGGAATGAAAATTGCCTATGTTGAAATCGATACACTGCTTGCCAAATACAATTTTTGTATTGACTTGAATGAGGCGATGGTAAAGAAGAGCGAGAACGTTCGTATGACATTGAATCAGAAGGCTACCTCTTTGAACAAGGAAAAACAAGATTTCCAGAAGAAAGTAGAAAACAATGCTTTCCTGTCACAAGATAGAGCGCAGCAAGAATACAACCGTCTGGTGAAGTTGGAACAAGATTTGCAAGAGTTGAGTAACAAACTTCAGAATGGTTTGATGGAAGAGAACAACAAGAATAGCTTGCAGTTCCGCGATTCTATCAACGCTTTCCTGAAAGAATATAATAAGACTCACGGATATAGCCTGATTTTCAGCAACACAGGTTTTGATAACCTGCTTTATGCTGACAGCACTTTTAATATCACAAAAGAAATTGTTGACGGGTTGAATGCAAGATATTCACCTGTGAAGAAATAATAGTGAAGGATAAAAAATAAACGTTCCGTTTCCTGATAAAAAGGACGGAACGTTTTCAATATTTTTTTCGATTTCCGCCTGTTCAAGACTGTAAAGCTATGAACAGGCTTTTTTTATGCCCTTTCTTTTTCTTCTTCCTGCGGAATACGGAAAGCAGTGTAAAGTTCGAGGATAGCAGCAATCGTGAGGCAGGCAATCCATTCATTGCCTCGGGTGGTAAACATAAAGGCTCCAGTCAGGATCAGCGCCAATGCTCCGAATATCTGCTGAACGCGTAGGCGTTTCAGTGTTTTGCCTTTTCCTTTGACAGGCGTGTTCACTTGTGCCAATGCGAAAAGTCCGGCTCCGATAGTATATATGTAAGGAGCATAGATCCATCCGGTGATAAATACAGCAGCTCCGGTGAGAGCCATGATGGCGCCTACGACAAAAAGGGCGGGTACTAATTGTTTCATTCTTTAATCTTCAAAAACGTAAATATCTTCGTTGGGTTTCTTCATCAGATACTTTTCACGGGCGATCTGCTCGATGGCGTCCGGATTGGTCGTTATTTCGTTGAGACGCTTGGTGTTCTCTTCGTAATCTGCCCGATATTTTTCTATCTCTTCTTTCAACTGGCTAATCTCCCGTTCATATCCGAAACGACGAACCAGGCTGTTCTCGTCCAGAAAGCCAATGATAACAGCAAACGCAACGACCGTAATGAGATACTTCCGTCTGCGTATGAAACTCCAGATACTGATTAGTTTACCCATAATTTCTCCTTTTAATATCCGCAAAGATAAAACTAATAACTTAAAAACTTATCGCTTTAGCTTCAAAACTTCTCTCTTTATCCCTTATTACATCTCACTTTTTTTGTGTACATTTGCAGAGTAAGCGAAAACAGGCTTCACTCGGCATAGTTCAAGCTAGCTTGACTCTGCTCTCATTTGCACTGTTTTTGCAGAGTAAGCGAAAATTCAAAAAAACAGAGAGAATCCCGGATATGGAAAACTATATTGTTTCAGCCCGTAAGTACCGTCCGTCCACGTTCGAATCGGTGGTAGGACAGCGGGCGTTGACTACTACGCTGAAAAATGCAATTGCTACCCAAAAACTGGCTCATGCTTATTTGTTTTGCGGACCACGTGGGGTAGGAAAGACCACTTGTGCGCGTATCTTTGCCAAAACCATCAATTGTATGACGCCTACTGCCGACGGAGAGGCTTGCAATCAGTGTGAGTCATGTGTAGCTTTCAACGAACAGCGATCATACAATATTCACGAACTCGATGCTGCTTCCAACAATTCGGTAGATGACATTCGCCAGTTGGTGGAGCAAGTACGCATCCCGCCGCAGATTGGTAAGTATAAGGTATATATCATCGACGAGGTGCACATGCTTTCGGCATCTGCTTTCAATGCGTTCCTGAAAACGCTGGAAGAACCTCCCCGTCATGCTATCTTTATCCTGGCTACGACGGAGAAGCATAAGATTCTCCCTACCATTCTTTCCCGTTGTCAGATTTATGACTTTAACCGGATAAGCGTGGAAGATACGGTGAATCATCTGTCGTATGTTGCTTCGAAAGAAGGAATCACGGCGGAGCCGGAAGCACTGAACGTGATAGCTATGAAGGCAGACGGTGGTATGCGTGATGCTTTGTCTATCTTCGACCAGGTTGTAAGTTTTACCGGAGGAAATATCACCTATAAGAGTGTGATTGATAATCTGAACGTTCTTGATTATGAATATTATTTCCGTCTGACGGATTGTTTCCTCGAAAACAAGGTAAGTGATGCTTTGTTGCTTTTCAATGATATATTGAATAAAGGCTTTGACGGAAGTCATTTTATTACCGGATTATCGTCTCATTTCCGTGACCTGTTGGTGGGGAAAGACCCGGTGACATTGCCTCTACTGGAGGTGGGAGCGAGCATACGCCAACGCTATCAGGAACAGGCGCAGAAATGTCCGTTACCTTTCTTGTACCGGGCCATGAAGCTTTGTAATGAGTGTGATTTGAATTACCGCATCAGCAAAAATAAGCGTTTGCTGGTAGAACTGACCTTGATACAGGTTGCACAGCTTACCACCGAGGGGGATGACGTGAGTGGTGGGCGTGGCCCTACGAAGACCATAAAACCCATATTCACACAGCCTGCCGCAGCTCAGCAGCCGCAGGTCGCTTCTGCAACTCAGGTTCAGCAGGCTTCCCTTCATACGTCTCCGTCTTCAGTAACAACACAGGCTGTTAATGGCACTACTGCCCGGCATCCGCAAGCATCTGCAGCAGTGCAACCGGGAGCATCAGCTTCTTCTGGTGCGGCTTCGTCTGCTCCGTCGCAAGGAGCGGGAGTTGCCCCGACTGTCAAGGAAGAACGGAAAATTCCGGTGATGAAGATGTCTAGTTTGGGCGTGTCTATCAAGAATCCGCAGCGCGATCAGACAACGCAGAATACAGTTACCACTCATGTTCCCAGAGTACAGCAACCGGAAGAAGATTTTATTTTCAATGATCGGGATTTGAATTATTACTGGCAGGAATATGCCGGTCAGTTGCCGAAAGAACAGGATGCTCTTACTAAACGTATGCAGATGCTCCGTCCGGTATTGCTTAATAACTCAACGACTTTTGAAGTGGTAGTTGATAATGAGTTTGCTGCAAAGGATTTTACAGCTTTGATTCCTGAATTGCAGAGTTATCTTCGTGGTAGGCTGAAAAACAGCAAAGTGGTGATGACAGTGCGGGTAAGTGAGGCTACGGAAACAATACGTCCTGTGGGACGTGTCGAGAAATTCCAGATGATGGCTCAAAAGAATCAGGCGTTGATGCAGCTGAAAGATGAGTTCGGACTGGAGTTATACTAATGTACTTACTTCTATCGGATTACCATCTTCCAGGAACGAAGGCTTTTATCTATATCGGATACCGGTATGAAAATATGGTCTATACTTTTGATTTTTTATCTTAATGTAAACGTTGATTCATACGGTCTTCGTATCCGTCTGAAGATCTTTTTCCCGGCATGACAATCCACAGGATTATATATATGATTACTCCGGCGAAAGCAGTGAAGAATGTAGCTAATATATACACTATTCTTAGTAAGGTAGGGTCCCATCCGAAATATTCGGCTATTCCGGCGCATACACCTGCGATCATTCGGTTGGAAGAACGGGTTAATTTCTTTTCATTTTCCATGATGTACTTTGTTTTAGTGCGAATACTATACAAATATAAATAATATCATTGGGATAATCGAATAAAATCGGCAGATTATGGCAGAAAAGTATGGATACCCGGTCATGAAACAACAACGGGAAGGCAAGGGGAGCAATCCATAAATGCTAATCTGGGCGATATATAAAAATGCAGCTTGTTTATTTATTATAGGAGCATTTTTGTATTTTTGTAGCCGCTTAATAAAAAACAGGAAAGAGTAAATAAGCGTTGTGAAAGTCAAATGATGCATAATACGATAAACTCACTTAAAGCCAAGTCAAACATGAGCAATAGTTCCATAAATGAACTGTTTGCTCATAGCTCTTTATTGGAACTGCCCAAAAAACATATCCTAACGTCCTCTTTCCAGAATGATAAAAACTTTTATTTCATTGAAAAAGGTATAGCACGCTCATATTGTGTAATTAACGACAAAGAACTCACCTCATGGTTTAGTACAGAAGGAGATATCGTTTTTTCGACGAACAATTTTTATGGGAACCAACAAGGGTACGAATATGAAGTTGTTCAGTTATTGGAAAATACGGTATTATATGCCGTGCCGATAAAAGATTTAGAAAAGCTGTATCAGACTAATATAGAAATAGCGAACTGGTCAAGGATTTTGCATCAAGAGGCTTTTATAATGAATGAAAAGCGTTTAATTTCAAGACTGTATAAGTCAGCGGAAGAACGATATATAGAATTGTTGCAAACACGTCCGGATCTCTTCCAAAGAGTAAATTTGGGTTATATTGCATCTTTTTTAGGCATCTCTCAAGTTACGTTGTGCCATTTGAGGAACAAGATTAAATAATAGGGTTGTTTCGTTTCCTTCGCATTGCTTTATTCTGCTTTTTTAAGTAGTTTAAAAAAAATGTCATACCATTGTCCTAACTTTGCAATTGAAAAAATTGAATACCAAATGAAAAATGTGAATCATATAGTATGGGCTGATTTAATTCGTGTGATAGCCATTTTAATGGTCATCTGTATCCATTGTTCAGACCCTTTCAATGTTTCTCCTGAAGCTCGTTTAAATCCGGAGTATAACTTATGGGGGAGTATTTATGGAGCTTTCTTGCGTCCGTGCGTACCGTTGTTTGTGATGCTGACAGGAATGTTATTATTACCGGTAGAACAGGAAATCGGACAATTTTATAAAAAAAGGATGCTTCGTGTAATAGTCCCTTTTATTGTATGGTCTTTATTATATAACTTGTTTCCGTGGTTTACGGGTATTTTAGGGCTGAATAATTCTGTTTTGTCTGAAATGTTTGCGTATGCAGGAGAGTCTCCAAGTCAAACTTGGGATAGTTGCTTGCATAATATTCTTATGATTCCTTTTAACTTCAATACATATACAGTTCCTTTATGGTACATATATATGTTGATAGGATTATATTTGTATATGCCTTTTTTTTCTGCATGGCTGAAACAAGCAACAGAGAAACAAATGAAAATATTCTTATCCGTTTGGTTTATCACATTATTTCTGCCTTATTGCCAAGAATATATATCCAGCTATATAGGAGGTACTTGCGCTTGGAATGACTATGGCACTTTATATTATTTTTCAGGTTTTAGCGGTTATCTGCTTTTAGGCTATTATTTGAAAGACAGAAACAAGTTGTCGATGAAAAAGACTGTTGTTTTATCTCTTATTCTTTTTAGTGTCGGTTATGCCATAACGTATTATGGATTCAGGAATATGACTTCACAACCTGATATTACAGAGCGCCAAATGGAATTATTCTTTTTATACTGTTCGCCCAATGTCTTTTTAATGACGGTTGCCTGGTATTTATTAATTCAAAAAGTAAAGGTAACGTCTCCCTTAATTATATTAGCCTTAAAGAATATAACAAAATGTGGACTGGGCATCTATATGGTACATTATTTTGCTGTAGGAATAGGTTATTTAGCGATTGACAGAATTGATTTACCTATATTCATGCGTATTCCAGCGACAGCTTTATTTGTGTTTATCGTATCGTGGTGTATAGTTGCATTATTTTACAAAGTGCTGCCTAAGGCTGCGAAATGGATAATGGGATAGTTTAGTTTTGCTACATAAATGTAAAACAGATAAAAGAAAAAAGGGAGCAGTCCGAAAATTAAGGGGAGTGATTTGGGGCAATCACATTCTTAAAATAGATTCATTCTTGCACGTTTTTGATTCTTTTCACCACAGAGGACACGGAGGGCACAGAGGTGAATTTGTTTTATGACTTATGGTTGTGACCCTAATTTTGATGCGTAATCCTCCTACCATAAAGTTGAAAAAACATGAAAACATCTGCCACCTGCAACGAAAAGCGTGTAATGTACTAGTTGATAAATAGTTGGAGCGTTGCAGATACCTGCGGCAGATAGGTTGCAGATAAAGTATCTGCAACACAGTATAAACCTTACATAAGCTAATTCTCCATGAGTGCAAAAGTTTATTGTATACATTGACTTCCCGTTTCCAGGCGGGGAACTGTCGTTTCCGGCA
>NZ_JADPLO010000059.1:0-45136 GCF_015667765.1 Bacteroides sp. 1001302B_160321_D4
GCTTAAAGATACAAAAAAGGCAACTAACTCGCAATGAATTAGTTGCCTTAAATTTTATTATTTTAGGAATATCCCTATTTAAATATAACTTATTAAAAATCAAGAGCTACAACTTCAATTTCCATTAAAGGAAGTTGAAATTGCAGCTCTTTCTTAACAAGTTAAGCCCTGTTTCAGACTGTTTTACAGACCAAAAGCAGCTTTAATTTTATCTACGTAGTCGAGTTTCTCCCATGTAAAGAGTTCCACTTCCACAGTTTTGTCTCCTTCGTAACGAGAGAAGAATTTCTTCGTTATCACTTGCGGTTCACGTCCCATGTGACCGTAAGCGGCTGTTTCCTGATAAATAGGATTACGAAGTTTCAGACGTTCCTCGATAGCTTTCGGACGAAGATCGAACAATTGGTCGATAACACGCGCAATCTCGCCATCAGTCATGTTGACGTGAGAACGGCCGTAAGTATCTACAAAAATATTGATCGGACGAGCCACACCGATAGCATAGCTCACCTGTACAAGCATTTCATCTGCTACACCTGCCGCAACCATATTCTTTGCGATATGGCGTGCTGCATAAGCTGCACTACGGTCTACCTTGCTAGGATCTTTTCCGGAGAAAGCACCACCACCGTGAGCACCTTTACCACCATAAGTATCAACGATAATCTTACGACCTGTCAAACCGGTATCTCCGTGAGGACCACCAATTACGAACTTGCCCGTAGGATTCACATGATAAATGATTTTATCATTAAACAGTGCCAACACTTTATCGTGATGGATAGAAGCAATGACACGAGGCATCAGAATTTCAATCACATCACGGCGGATGATAGACAGCATTTCTTCGTCAGCTTTCAGCTGGGCAGCTTGAGAATCATCTTCCGGTTGGATAAAGTCATCATGTTGCGTAGAAACAACGATTGTATCGATGCGAACAGGAGCTCCGTTGTCATCATATTCGATAGTAACCTGGCTTTTGGCATCGGGGCGGAGATAAGTCATCACCTTTCCTTCACGACGAATGTCCGCCAGCACTTGCAGAATGCGGTGTGCCAGATCAAGAGAAAGCGGCATGTAATTTTCCGTTTCATTGGTAGCATAACCAAACATCATACCCTGGTCGCCTGCGCCCTGTTCCATCGGGTCCTGACGCTCTACACCACGGTTGATATCGGGGCTTTGCTCATGAATAGCAGAAAGCACACCACAAGAGTTACTTTCGAACATGTACTCTCCTTTGGTATAACCGATTTTCTTAATCACTTCACGTGCGATGAGTTGGAGATCAACGTACGCTTTTGTTTTCACTTCACCCGCTAGCACCACTTGTCCGGTAGTCACTAGTGTTTCGCAAGCTACTTTCGAACTGGGGTCGTAAGCCAACAGTTTGTCAAGCACAGCATCCGATATTTGATCGGCTACCTTGTCGGGGTGTCCTTCTGACACCGATTCGGATGTAAATAAGTATCCCATCTTTTTAAATTAAGAATTAAAAATTGAAAATTAAAAAATGAGAGAGAGTAGGAGAGGCGAGTGCTGCAAAGGATAAACCGAAAGGCGTCAATCAGACGTGTTTTAGCATTTTTTTCCGTGGTTGCAAGCTACTCAAATCTGTCCACACTTTCATTTCGGTTGCAAAGATAAAGAGATTTCGGAGATAATGAGTATCTTTGCCACGTATTTAACACATAAATAGATTTATAATGATTCTAAATAAGAAATTAAAAACGCTTTTGGTCTTGGCGCTCTATGTCGGATTCACGATTGCTATTTACGCCATTGTCTGCCATTTCATTGACAAGCCGTTTCAGGAGATCCATTTGCTGTATGCAGTACTAATAGGATGTATCGCCTATTTGCCGGTGTTTATTGCGGAGAAAAAGAAGAAGTAAGCTCTTTCATCGTTTTTCCGAGTACCGGATGAACTAATCCGGGAGCAATTTCCGCTAGTGGTTTCATAACGAAGTCGCGTTCTGTCATCAACGGATGGGGGAGGGTTAACTCTACTCCGGAAGCAGAAATCACAGAAAGCACTAAATCCTCATAAAGTAACAGGTCAATATCAATCAGACGGTCGCTATACATTCTGTTAACGGACTTTTGGGTACGCCCCAATTCTTTTTCAATCATTTGCGTCTCTTGCAATACCTCCAATGGAGATAATTTTGTCTCCACACAAACCGCCGCATTCAGGAAACTGTTATCGGAAGAAAATCCCCAAGGAGCAGTAACGTAAAAAGCAGACAGGGAAACTATTTTCCCTACCTGCTCTTCTATTTTTTGCACGGCATCCCGAAGATTTTGTTCTTTATCCCCAAGATTAGTGCCGAGTCCCAGATAAACTTTTGCCATTATTTGTCCAAAATCAGCATTGCATCTCCATACGTGCCGAAACGGTAACCTTCTTTCAATGCTACATGATAAGCATCCATCACCTGGTCATAACCACCAAAAGCAGCTACAATCATCAGTAAGGTAGAAAGCGGCATGTGGAAATTGGAAATCATTGAATTGGCTACGGTAAATTCATACGGAGGGAAGATAAACTTGTTCGTCCATCCTTCAAATTCCTTGAGATGTCCGTCAGTGCTGACTGCGCTTTCAATAGCACGCATCACTGTCGTACCTACCGCACATACATTTCTACCGTTATCTTTGGCACGATTCACGGTTTTCACCGCCATTTCGTTTACAAACATCTGTTCCGAATCCATCTTATGCTTCGTCAAGTCCTCTACGTCGATGTCGCGGAAGTTACCCAGACCAGCGTGCAAAGTGATATATGCGAAGTCTACACCTTTGATTTCCAGACGTTTCATCAACTCACGGCTGAAGTGTAAGCTAGCAGTCGGAGCAGTCACCGCACCTTCGTTCTTTGCAAAAATAGACTGGAAGCGTTCAGCATCTTCCGGTTCTACGGGACGGTTGATAATGGAGTGGGGGAGTGGAGTTTCACCCAGAGAATACAGTGCCTTTTTGAACTCGTCATGAGGTCCGTCGTAAAGGAAACGGAGCGTACGTCCGCGAGAAGTGGTATTATCAATCACTTCAGCCACCATTGAATCGTCCGGACCGAAATATAGCTTGTTACCGATACGTATCTTACGTGCCGGATCAACCAATACGTCCCACAAACGAAGTTCTTCATTCAACTCACGCAACAAGAATACCTCGATACGAGCACCTGTCTTCTCCTTGTTACCATACAAGCGGGCAGGAAACACTTTCGTATCATTGAATATAAACACATCTTTATCATCAAAGTAGTCCAACACATCTTTGAACATCTTGTGCTCAATCTTACCTGTATTACGATGCAATACCATCAAACGCGACTCATCTCTATATTTCATAGGATGTAGAGCGATCTTATCCTCGGGTAACTTAAATTTGAATTGTGATAATTTCATATCTATTCCTTATTACGTTAATTATTCTCTTCCTCATTTTCTATCTCCTGTCCGTCGATCCACTCTTTAAAGTGTTCGGGGTTCAGGCAGTCTTCCAACCGGACATCACCTACACGGGTGCGGATCAATCCTGTCAGGTGAGCTCCGCTATGGAGTGCTTCGCCGATGTCGCGGGCCAGGGCACGGATATAGGTTCCTTTGCTGCATACGACACGGATTTGAATCATCGGTTCCGGATCATCCAGTCGACATTCCAGCAATTCAATCTCGTCGATAACAAGCTGTTTTGCTTTTAGTTCGACTTCCTCTCCTTTCCGGGCCAGTTCGTAAGCACGCTTACCGTCTACCATACAGGCAGAGAAGGCAGGAGGTACCTGATCGATGGCACCGATAAAGTGCGTCAGTACTTCTTCCACCAGTTCCCTCGTGATATGTTCGGTAGGGTAGGTGGCATCTATTTCATGTTCCAAATCGTATGACGGAGTAGTAGCACCCAAACGCAACGTTGCGACGTACTCCTTCGTATGATATTGAAACTCTTCTATTCGTTTGGTTGCCTTGCCTGTGCATACAATCATCACCCCCGTTGCAAGAGGATCCAACGTTCCGGCATGACCGACTTTTAGTTTTTTCACTCCAATCCGACGGCAAATATGATAGCGGGCGTGCCCTACTACCTTAAATGAAGTCCAGCCAAGAGGTTTATTGAAAAACAGTACTTCTCCTTTTTTAAAATTCATCAGCCAATTTCTAAGTTGTATCCAAGCAACAGCATTACCAAAATGGTTCCGCCAACAATAATTCTGTACCAGCCAAATGCCTTAAAGCCATATTTCGTAACAAAGCTAATAAAGAACTTGATAGCCAGCAAAGCAACGACAAAAGCCACCACATTACCGATAATAAGTGCCGGCATGTTGTTGACAAGAATCTCGGTTCCACCATCCAGGAAGAGTTTCAACACCTTGTAACCGGTTGCCGCAAACATAGTTGGCACGGCAAGAAAGAATGAAAATTCGGCAGCATCCTTACGAGTCAACTTCTGGGCCATACCTCCGACAATGGTAGCCATCGAACGGGATACCCCCGGTATCATAGCAATACACTGAAACAAACCGATATTGAATGCCTTTTTTTCTGTCAGTACGGTATCTTCGCTTCCTTTCGAGAAAATCTTATCGCAGAACAGCATAAATATACCACCGATTACCAGCATCACTGCCACTATCGCTACACTTTCCAGCATCTCGTCTATCTTATCGCTAAACAGGAAACCCAAAATTGCAGCAGGAATAAAAGCCACCAGCAGTTTCCAGTAAAAATCGAATTTATGCAGAAAACACTTCAAAGCGGAAGCGCCTGCAGGAGCCGGTGTATGGTTCAACCGGAAAAAGCGTTTCCAGTAAAGGCAGACAACTGAAAGAATTGCGCCAAACTGAATAATTACAGTAAATGCTTTTACAAATTCTGTACTTTCTACTCCTAATATGTTTTGTGTAATAATCATGTGTCCTGTAGAAGAAACCGGTAGAAACTCTGTCAACCCTTCTACAATAGCAATAATAATCGTCTCAAATGTTGTTAAATCCCCCATCTTTATTCTTCTGTTTTTTGTGTTTTAGGTTTGCGCAATACTGCATAAATCATAGATATAAAGCCAAACAGGCAAACGACCGGCGCTACCTTGATTCTGCGTACACTGAAAATATCGGGTTCAAAAAGCGTTTCGGACGATGTAGGTCCCGTCATCAATAGAAAGCCGATAATAACAATCGCCATCCCTATTGCGAGCAAGATAAAGTTCACTTTATCAAAGGCAAATTTCTGCTTGTCAGACATAGTTTATTTAATTACAAATTACTAAATTCAATCATTCCCTTACTCTATCAGTCGGTTGTTACGGATGCTAATCACACGCAAACACAGGTTTGCCGTCAGTCATTCGCCATCCGCTAAATATAGTACAGGCTGTTTGCTTTCATTCTCAAGTATTTATTCATGGAGAAATAGGCGCATAGCCACGTTATTACAATTCCAAACGCCAATACGCTTGCACAGACTATCAACATGACTTCAGGCGTGATGACCTGAAGCAATTCCTGTTCGTACGTCACGGCCCAATAAGCGGTCCCCATCAATATGGAATCGGCAACGATGGCTGCCAATATCCCGCTCCATACATTCTTTCGAAGGAATGGCCCCCGGATGAATCCCCAACTCGCTCCTACCAACTTCATGGTGTGAATGAGGAAGCGTTTGGAGTAAATAGCCAGTCTTATGGTATTGTTTATCAGGGCAAAAGAGATAAAAGTAAGCACTACCGCCAAGGCAAGCAGTACCAGACTGATATTTCGTATGTTATCATTCACGGCGTCAATTAACTCCTTTCGATAGAGCACATCTTGTATGTTGATGTTCTTTTTAATCATTTTCTCTATCTTCGCAATGCTGTCGGAGTTTGCATAGTCGGAATGGAGTTTGATTTCAATGGAAGCGGTAAAAGGGTTATAGCCCAAGAATTCTTCCGGATCGGTTCCCATTGCTTCCGTCTGTTCTTTCAGTGCTTGTTTTTTAGAGATATATTCGGATTGTTTCACGAAAGGTTCCTGATTCAGCTTCTTCTGAAGTTTCAGTATATCCGCTTCTTTCATGTCGTCACTGATAAGAACGGAGAAACTGATATTCTCGCGGACATATACGGAAAGATTGTGTGCTGTCAATACGAAGAAGACAACCAGTCCCAGCAACAGCAACACTAATGTCGTACTGATACTCGACGTGATGAACTGCATGTCGAAAATCGAACCTGACTTATATTTGTTTTGATTTCCCATGCGTTATCTCTTTTTTCGGAATACATAAATCATTGAACTGCTGCGTTCTTTCCTTCCCAAAGCATTGAACCAGGCCAACGTCCCGGCAAACATCCCTTTCAGGAAACTGCATGAACTGCCACGATGTTTCTCGCTCAACATAGATACGTAAAACGCATCGAACGGCATCGGATGACGTGCCGCCATAATAAAGCCATGACGGGAAGCCAGCTGCTGTATAGTGCCCGGAGTGAAATGCCAGAGATGACGGGGAACGTCATAAGCCGCCCAATATTCACCGTAGCGCTTGGCATCATAAGAAGAGCAGTTGGGTACTGCCACAATCAATACTCCTTTTTCTGTCAGCAATTCGCGAAGCGTTTCCCAGGTCTCATTCAAAGATTCGAGATGCTCCATCACATGCCAGAGAGTGATGACATCAAAGCTAGCAGGAGCAAACTCTTTCAGAGCCGATTCGGGCTTTACCTCCAGTTCGAAATGTGTTTTTGCAAACTCACGTGCCTGCGGGCTTTTCTCCACTGCCTCTACCTTCCATCCCCGGCGAACCATTGTATCGGAAAAGTAACCGGTTCCCGTACCTATATCGAGCAAACGCCCCGTTTTACGATGCGCCTCTTTAGCTACCAAGCGCGCTTTGCGGCCCAGCATATAAGAACGTACGTAATGGTAGATATTATTCATCGCGCCCTTGCGCGTATCAGTGTGAGAAATATAGTCGGGAGTCTCATAATACTTGCCTATCTCTGCTTCCACGGGAACTCCTTGTGTGAATGTAAATCCACAGTCCTCACACGAATACAGTTCAAACTGTTCGCCCGAAGCATAAAAATCCGTACAAGTCATGACGCGTTTCAAGTGCATACCGCCACACACCGGACAAGCATTTATACTGAGTTTCTCCATTAACTATCTAAGCAAAATTAAGTGCTGCCTCGAATGACAAGACAACACTATACCCGAATTTGGTGCAAAGAAACAAATAAAAAGTGATGGATTGGGGTTTCGTTAAGGACTTTTAATAGAAGAGTTGTTCCCGATAGGAGGCAGAAGTAGTTTTGACAGCTCCTATCGGGACAAGTTCTCTTTTTTCAAGAAGATCAAAAAGTCAGATTAACGGAAAAGCCCATGTTTCTGTAGCTAGGCTGACGGAAATTGTCTATGCCCTGCCCCCAGGTTCCCGTGCTTGCCGTAGATTCCGGATCAAACGGAGCTTTATTGTACAACATAAGCAAATTACGTCCCACTAATGCCACCCGAACATCTTGTATCCATTTTACCCACCGGTTAACGGGGATATGATAGGCTATCGACATTTCAGCAAGACGAATATTAGTGGCATCATAGGTATACACTGTTCCCGTACATGCCTGTCCTACCTGCCGAAAGTAGTTCTCTGCCGGAATCTTTTCATCACTAACCCAGACACCGCCATTATCACGGGCTATTGCCGTAGCCTGCGAGACACCAAATCGATCCATAGCAGCTTGCGTCATCGACACACCTACACCACCAAAACGGGCATGAATCACAAAATCGAGTTCAAAGCCTTTCCATAAAAAACTGTTAGCCAAGCCCATCGTATATTTAGGATCAGTATTACCTGCATACACATAGTCGTATGCAGGATTGACAGTCTGTGAGGATTTATCAACAATAACATTCCCCTGTGCATCTCTCTGAAAATCTGTAATATATATATCACCTATAGAGCCACCTTCCTTCAATGGAGTATACCAACCGATACCTTTACCCATTTGGATTTCTTTTAAATTAAAATCGGTACCCGTTATAGGATTTTTCTGAGGTTCTAAAAGCTGCTTTACTTCATTCTTATTGATAGAATAAGTGAAACGTCCATCCCACTTTACCTGCCCGATATTCATATTTGTACTCAAGATAAGCTCGAAACCTTTATTATCAACCTTGGCCCCATTATACATGAAATAAATATCCCCCTGAAAGGGAATAGAAAGATATCCTCCAAACGGTAAATCGGAAGTAGATGTCTTGTACATTGTAAACGCCAAACTGATTTTATCATTAAGAAAACCTGCATTGAGTCCTATTTCGTGAGACTTAGTATGCTCGGGATCCAGCATATTATCCTCCAATCTGGGCTTCAAACCCACCCTTTTTTTATTCAAAAAGATATAATCAGTAAAACTATTACCGGTTTCACTATAGGTATAATTGAGTTTTAGAAACGAAAGGAATCGGTTGGGATTATCAGACAACCATCCTGTTGGGACTACAGATACCCCTACCGAAGGATAGATAACATCTGTTGAATAACTTGAATCATCATCCCAGAATTTCAGCCATTCCATTCGTCCGCCCAAATCAAGAAATAACAGGTTTTTATATCCCAATTGCGCAAGCATAAACAATGATGTAGCCCGGTCGTGATAATTGAAGTCTTGATCTCTATAGTAAGAGCCCCCATGTTTATCCAGCCCTGATAAATTAAACTGATTCACTACTCCCAATGCACCGTCAATGTAAGAGTTATCAAACTTCGTATCACAAATAGAAGAACCTAAAGTGGCATTAATCGAAAAGTCCCCTAGCTTTTTATTGACATTGAACAGGAGATCGGAATAAAACTGGGTATTCTTATCTTCAGACTCATAATACGAGCCCAAAGGATTGGCTTGAAGAGAAGACGCATAAAGTTTTTCGGTGGCAGTTTCTTTATCACGATCGTAATGAATACGCCCCGCCACATTGAGCCAGGAGGTCAAATCATATTTTGCTCCTATCCCACCTAGTAAACGTCTCTTTTTCTGATTGTACAGATTCCGGTTGATTATCCAATAAGGATTTTGCATACCCATCCCCATGTTTCCTAAAGGCCAATATTGCGCATTAGCCCCAAGTTTCGGATCGTAAACTTCAAAATGATTCTTGTAGTTATAATCGGGATTGACGCTAATACGCTCTTGCAACACATCAGGTACCAAATAGACAGGAACCAATGGATTACCATACATACCTTGCGATAACATATTCTGTTCTGCGGTATGAATATATCTCAAAGTAAAGTCGAGTTTCAGTCTATGATTTAATAAAGAAGATGTATTCCGGAATGAGAAATTGTAACGATCTACATCGTTGTTGGGAATGATGCCAGTGCCATTCATTGTGACAGCCGATACTCGGGTTTGATTATATTCATTTCCTATAGAAAGGCTAAGGGAATTATTGATAGTATGTCCGGTACGGAAAAAGTCTGCTGGATTCCATGACTGAGGATGATTCGTCTTTTCTCCCCACCCCGCCACGTAGGTCTGCTGGAATTCAGGCATGACAAGTGGCGAACTGAAAGTGGTACTATTCCCCAACTCTACTCTTAGTTTTCCGGAATGTGCTTTCTTTGTATTAATCATCACCACACCGCTAGCGGAACGACTACCATACAAAGTAGAAGCTGCTGCGGTACTCAAAACAGAAATGCTCTTTATATCATCAGGAGAGAAAGCTGCTATACCATCACCAGTCTGCCAGTTAGAGGTATTTACATTAAAAGATTGCTCTGGCTCCAATCGTGGCAAAGGTACACCATCCAAAGTAAAAAGCACATTGTTGGATTTTAATATGGAACGGTAACCACGCAACACCATCCTTACTGAACCACCCACACCGGAAGCACTGGGATTAATAGCAGCTCCCGCCACTCTTCCTATCAGGGAGTTTACGAAATTGGCGTCTTTCACCTTCATCAGATCGGCCCCATCAATCTGTTGTGGACTGTATGCCAACTTCACCGTATCCTTTGGAGAAGTTTCATGATCCGCATAAATCATAGAAACAGGTAACAAGGCCAATAAAAGAATCGCACCTCCTTTTTTCATCAAAGAAATGTACAAAGATTGTGAGAAGCCACAACTAAGCAAAGTTTTGAGAGTAAATGCTTTCATAGGCATCAAATATTTAGATTTTGGTTACTACAAACTATTCATGTATCAAAGTTTATAGAAAAACTATATACATAATATAAATACAACTATAAGGAGCTTTCTACTAAAAGAGAAATGAGACTTTTTAAGAAAAATCTTAAATTATATTTTAGATAGTTTCTATTTCCCTTTACTAACAAAATTCAAATTACATACTTTCGAATGCATAATTTCGAAGAATATTATACAGCCCTAAAAAACATTCAATTTAGAGAATATAAAATACCCTGATATAAATTGGCTGTTTTTAGTCGACTTATATTAGGGTAAGATACATATCGGACGACAATCCATCAGCGATGTAACTGTACATTCTCTGTAGCCAAGTGTCGTCCGGGGCTTTTTGAATATAAACCATAAAAGAAAGTAGGAAGAAAACAAACCCAGTTCCCTTCCTACTTGATGAATAAAAGTTCTATTTGCTCTTTCTCAGTTTTCTGACGACCTCGTTTATGGGTACTAATCTTTTACTTTGATAAACAATCGCAGCATCATACCCTGTTTTTGCCACTTGATCTTCGTTAAAAATGACCAATTGATCGGTACATAAGGGCAAGTAACCTTTTTGGTTTACAAAATACTTTATCCTATCAAAATATTCTTTTTTTGTGCTTTTGATCGTCCCTGCATTGCCTTTAAAAAATGCAACTCTCTTTCCGTGAAAATCAAATGTGCTTTTTATCGTTTGATAATTAAAATTCAGATATTTACTTTCACAAATATTCAGGGTAACCATAGTATCTTCCCCCATTTTGACAAGACAGTCTAAAATATCTTTTTGCCTGTCTTGTTCGGATTTATCTTGCCCCATTAATGAAATGTTAAAAATCATAGGCAGGAATAGAATTAAAAGTAAATGTTTCATTTTTATTTATTAAAAAAATAACTATAAGTCCACGGTCTAATACCATTTCCCCACAAATACATTTGTGCATTTAAGAGATATGGATGTATTCCTATATTGAACAATCCCGATAAATTCAATGCAACAGAAGTATGTGTAACACAACTGCTCAATTCCAAGCTATAGATAAATTTGCCAGAATTCTCCATCTTATTAAGCCATTGTCCATATTTCATTATTGTACCCTTATTGACATTAAGAGTTTGTCGCCAAAACACTTCTCCTGCACCTGTATGAGTATCCCAATGGTTTGTTCCTTTCATCCAATGCCAACTGCCATTCCCGTCGACATACCTATTGGGACCGACTGAAATAATACCATTAGGGTCAGCATTAGCAGGATTTCCATTGCCCAAACCAGTTCCTGTCATAGTTCCTTCATTTACTAATGCAGAATGCCCTACAGCATCCGAATTTTCAGTAACCAAATCAACCTTTTGAGGATTAAATCCTATCAACGCATCACTCAAATTTGCCAGTGCTCCAAGCCCATATCCGATATTCTCCAGTACAGAATTCCCTTTTTCGCCGAGATATCCAAAATCTCCATTCGTAAAGTCGTAAGAGACTGCACCAAGACTGATTGATATCGGCGTTTGTCCACCGGTATAAGCCCAAGTACCTACCGAGTTGACAAGCGAAGAACCAGCTATAGCCACAGTGTTCGCCATTGGAATTCCTGAAGTCGCTATCGCTCCACCTACATAACCTGACACACCGCCTACAACAGCACCACCAAGCATATAACCCCAAGTTTTACCGGAGCTCCAATCCCATTTTACAGGATTATATTGTCCTTTATTAGCTATAACACCACCCGAATACATACCAATTGCAGCACCAATAATTACAGGAACAAACCAAAGAAACTCTCCATTCCGATCCACATAGCACAGTGGATTATTCATCGCATACATATACCGATTATACGACTGCGTAAAGTCCAACACCTGCACATATGGGTCAGGACTCAAGAATCTTCCCAGCACTGGATCATACAGACGGGCATTCATGTTAATCAATCCAAAGAACGAAAGATGCTCGTGTCCTGTAAAGCCTCGATCCAGCATCAGCTCAGGCTCCGTACCTGGTGCATAAACGGTTTGGGTAGCGGGATTGCGCAATCTTCCCCAAGCATCAAAGCTATTCTCTTCCACTACGTTTCCTTGTGCATCGGCTATTTGTAAAATGCTGCCTAAGTAATCCCGATGAATAAAGAAAACAGATAAGCGATTACCTTCTTTTATTAATACCGCAGGAGCATCATAATATCCGCCGCCAAGATAAAGCTTTTCTTTGACACTGCCAAGAGATTCGTCTATTTCGTAGTTACCACCCAGATAGTAACGAGTCAACTCATTCTGATTGTTCACAGAATACTGCATACGTATGCGCTCATGATTGGCGTTGTACGTCAACATGACTTTCTTCGTATCCAGCATGATAACAGAAGGACGCTGGGCAGCGGTATAAGTGATGTCAATACCTGACTTTACCGGGTCTCCCCCGTTGTAATCCAAACCAGTCACTGCATAGGGGCGATTAGGATTAGTATAATTCAGGCCCAAGTTATTTTCATTACTCTTCCTGCGAATATTGCCCAAATCGTCATAGATGATACTGTTATGTCCTTCAATTCGTAAGCGGTTCAATTCATCATAACCGAAGTTTTCCGACAACCCTCTCGTCTCATCCGTACGATTCTCTAGACTGTTGGTTTCCGTATTGAAGCTGTAGCTATGGTCGAACATGACTGTTTCGTCTGCCCTCATAATGCTGCGTCTTGTAAGTAATCCACAATCATTAAAGGTATAGCTGCGTTGCATACCACCGGCGGTAAGCTTCGTCAATTGGCCCAACTCGTTCTCTTCATCGTGACGATACACCAAGGTCCCGTCCTGCAAGCGGACTTCGGACAAGAAACCGTTCCGGTAAATCAGATGCTCGGTAGCCAATGTTCCGTTTTGAGAAGTATAAACCACATCGGATGGCAGTCCAGTGGTAGTGTAGCCATACGTTTTCTGTAACCACTTGCCGTCTGGCGCTTTTTCACGCTGCATTTCCAGCCTGCCATATCCGTCGTAAACGTTGTACATACCACTGCCATTGCTCGACACTGCCGAGAGCAGCAGGTTCTCTGTATTGTCATAGGTGTAGACCGTTGTCATGTCAGGGGTAGTCTGCCTGGTTATTCTCCCGTAGCAATCGTACTCTTTCACAATCTCACGACTATCAGCATCCGTTTCCTTACATATGTTTCCGGCAGCGTCGTATGCTGTACGCCTGATTCCGGCACTCGGGTCTTTGATAGCAATGCGCCGACCGTACTTATCGTAGTAGAAACGGGTCTGTATTTCTTTCTGATTCGCCTTTACTACTGCTACTATCGGTTGTCCGTCAGGGCGGTAGTAATAGTCAATAATTCCCCCGTTATCCGCAACCTGCGTCATCAGTCCCGCAGCGTCATACTTGCGAATGCGGCGAATACCATTCTCTAGAACAGTGTCCGTCAAAATTCCATAGGCGCAGGAATCTATTTTCCCCGAGGCGTGGCGGGTAGAGGTAAGACGGTTGAACTTGTCGTATACAAAGTGGGTCCAGTGTGAAGGCACGCTATCCTTAGTCGGTAGTGATTCTTTTTCCAACAAGCCAGTCTTGGGGTTATACACCTTATCTATTTTCATTTCCCGTTCATCAAAGCGAATCTGCGATGTACGCACTTCACGCTTGAGAAAGTCATAATACATTTTCGTCACGGGTTTTCCGGTCTCAGTAGCGGTTACAACATACAGTCCGGGGTCCTTTCCCTGGCTCCATGCAATTGATAGCTGTTTCGCACTCCCGTCAGGATAGCTGGTTTCCATAAGACGTCCCCATGCATCATAGATGTAGCGGGTGATGCGTCCTTTAGCGTCAGAACTGCTTTGCAAAAGTCCGGTTGCAGGGTCATACGTATAGTCAATAGATAGTCCCATGGCATTAGTCTTTTTAAGCAGGCGTCCGTTAGGGTAGTACATAAATGTGTATCCTAATGTATCTGTTGACTCATAAGAGCATTGCTTCTGCTTGATTAGCTGCAAACGGTCGTTATACTCGTAACGTTCTTGGGAAGTGATACTTCCATTGATAAAGTTTGTTCTACAAACAGGCCAATAACGGTCGTCGTAATCTACTCTTACTTCCTGGATAACAGTTGAATCATTACGGAAGTTCTTTGTCACGGAATAAAGCGGAAGTCCCAATAGATACAAATCACTATTTTCCACATTCTCATAACCATGCGATTTCGTTTCCTTAAGGACGCCACAGGAAGTGGATACAGCAACCACCTGCCCATACCCATTATGTTCATACCTAGTCACTTTTTCCGTTTCATTGAGAGCATTCTTCACCGTTTCTTTCTGTAATTTCAGAAGGATCGTTTTATCCTGTGCCCTCTCCAACACATATTTACGTACAACTGTATCAGTGGGAGTTTCCTTTTTTATCTCCGCACCTAACAATTCCGGATCAAATACGGAAGTCATCAGACGTTTATTTATAACGTCTTCCGTCTCAATTTTCCGGAAACCACGGAATCCGAGCCCCGTACAGTGGAAAACGGCATGAGTATAGTTGTAGTATTCCCACGAAAGCTGCTCGCCTCCCTTTGTTTTTTTCAGCCATGACGGAACATACAGATGAGGAGTCATTACCGCATGTGGGTAACTAATATACCCAAATGATGGACTCAAAGTACCCTTATAGCGACTTTCGGGAACTTTCATTATATCCATATAATAGTGGTTCGAAGTCACTCCATAACTATCGGTTAGGTCATGTAACATACGCTGTTCTGACTCGTTATGAGAATAATCATATACATGGAGATTCTCATTGTCCACGCAGATAAGCCCGCCCGACCAGTAGTAAGATTGCGCTACATTAGCCATAGCAAACTGCGCCGAAAGATTATCCATTTGCAAAACAGAACGGATATTATAGTTCTGACTTATTTTTCCATTCTCGTTCAAGTGAAGATAGATTTTCCCACGCACGTTACGCAGCAAATCCGGCAAGCCGTCACTATCCACATCCACCAACATGAAGTTCTGCCCAACCGTCTCGTGAAAACAGTAGAACAATTCCTCTGTATGCACTTTAAATCCAGGATTAGCGGAACTGTAGGAAGAGTTGCCGGTTGATAACAGAAACTTCCACTGCTTGCCGTTCTCCACATTCCAGTCAAAGACCACCAAGTCACGCTGGGGTACACTCGGATCAACCATACACTCCTGGCCGGAGTAGGGATGTACATAATGTTTATATCCACTCGCACTAACGCTTTTCAGATTACTCTCACTATCACATGCACCATGGCAAATTCCATCTCCGAAGTGTTTAAACCCATCCTTACAATGCACACGACGTGGCCCCAGAATAATATCCATATTCCCGTCACCGTTCATATCAGCCACCATCAGTTCCCTGTCCTTTATAGTACCGCTTTCAAAATTGAAGTGCATGATATTAATAGCACTAGAGTATGCCAGTTGCCTGAACCCATCACCGGTAAACTCGTAAACATAAAGACCGTTTATGTTGATCAGACAGATATCCGTTTTTCCATCACCATTATAATCCATAGGAATCAGTCGATCGGCATGCAATGCCCGACTATCTGCTTGGTACAGTGCAAAGTCAAAACAGGTTCCATTATAAATCGCTTTACGGCTATTCAAGTCTACCAGCAAGGCACGTGACGGATATTTCTTTCTATTCGAATCATAGCAAGTGGATATAGCCAGCAGCTCTGCCTTTCCATCCCCATTAAAGTCACCGGTAAGTACCTGCCGTTCATGAACATATCCATCCCATTCCGAGTATACATAATCCGAATGACGATTAGGATCGACATTATTTGTATATACAGACACCATCAACCGATCTTCATCATAATTCACTTTTACCGGTTCCTCCAATCCATCCCCATTCACATCTACCGCTTCCAATTGCTTAAAGCCTTTTCCTGCTGTAAATATGACGGGAGAAACGGGAGAAGTCGACAAATCTTTATATACCAGTAAATGCTGGTCTTCTTTATACTCACCTAACACCGGATACGAAATTAAACCGTCACTTTTCGACGCCCGGCTAAACTTTCCACGTGACAAGGCAAGTGACCTGTGAGAATTGGCTCCCTGAACAGAATTCGGAAAATACTTCTGTAAATAAATAGTTGCCCACTAAGAAACTCAATGCTCCTTCCATCTCCGTACTTGAAACGCAGAGGAGTTAATTTGCCGCTTTCTGTCTCGCAATCCAATTGTACCGGCAGATCCACGCCTCTATTTTGATAAGAAAGCAGATAACGCCGCCACAGTGTACTTTTATAAAAAGATTCCACTTTTTCCAGTAAACGACTATATTTAAATGCTTTTCCATCAACATAGCGTGTGATGTCATCAGTCACATTGCGATAGGTAAATACTATGGAATCATTATATACGCTTCCAGCTTCTCCATACAGAATCTTACGAATATAAGGTAAATTATCAACCTGAGTATAGTCATATTTAATAGTTCTACCTTTACGGTTCGTATATGAAGTCATCACGTAGCTGAAAGGAGCTTGCGCAAAGGCTTCAAACAAAGCGATGTTTCCATCTGGATAACGAGCTTGCAATGAACCGTTCGCCAATTTTTTCACTTTCACGAATCCCTGTTCGCTTTGCCAACTATTCGTACCAGTTTTTAACAAGCGGATACCATCCAACATCAACTTATCTTCGTTCAAAGAGAGAGGAGATGATTTTCCATCATAATAGATTGTTCCAGCCACGTGGGTGATACCGGAGAGCCCACTGATATTCCACCCATACCCCAATGCGCTTTCACGTTGTTGGCTATTGTAACAGAACGACAAACGGGGGTGAAAGTCTTCCGGATCAGGATGAATATCGATTGCCACCTGATAGGTAACAGCTCCCGTGGGAGTAAGGGCGTATTGAATAGGTATTTCACCTACTTCGTACCCCGTATTAGCGTAGTCATTACCACCTTCTAATGTTGTTGCGCCCTGCGCTTTTGCAGAAAGGGCCGTCAGTGAGGCGATTATTAAAATAATGAATCTTTGTATCATATTTTTCATATATATTGCTATTTCTTATTAGTTTTAATTCGATTACCCGACTGATCGTATTGGTACCATACCGGGCTATTATCCGGTTCCTCCGGCAGAATTTCCGGTTCATCAGGAATGCCAGGTGATAAATCGGCTATAATAGTTATTCCCAGTTCTCCATTGGGAACAGAACCATTCATGTATTTATATCCTGCAGTAATAATAAAATAGGTGCCGGCAGGTAAATTTTTCAAATGGATATAAGCAAGTCCATGAGAAGCACCTTCAGGGATACCAAGCTTCTCCGGATCAAAATCCGGGGACATAAAGTCTCCCTCTTCAAAAATTTCGACCTCTTCTATGTTTACATCACTGTCTGGCTGAAGTTCAGAAAGGAGTCGATATACAAACAAGGAACTAAATCCCATGCGTGAGTTCCAGTTATGGACAATTACATTTCCCGAAGCCGGAATCTCCATCCGATAAAAAACGGCATTCCCTTGAGTCTTCTGATAATGGCTGCTCCCTTTAGGCATGTAAATGAAGCTATTATACCAAGGTGGCACTTTCCGTGTATCGCGTACATCCGTAAATATCATTTTTCCAATGTCGAATGTCACTGGTATTGCGTCATAATAATAGGTACCATCTTTTTCTACGGTTTGCGCCTGCAGTCCCAATCCCCAAAATACTGCTAATAATATGAATATAATTCGTTTAGTCATTGTGTTTATTGTTATAATTCACTATTGGATAATTCTACAAAGCCCCGCCATGCCAAACTGGCGCGCACAATTTTGCATAGTGGGGATTATTCAGCATTTCTCTTTTACAAATTCATCGCATTAGCGCCTAAAACGCCTGCCAAAGCCGAAGCCACTGCGATAACCACCTTCAGGATCATATCCCATACTGATTTCTTCATTGCCATCATTTACCTCCTTTCTGTTCTTTAATGTGTTGTGTTACTCTGTGTTTCTCCGTACTTCCAGTCTCATCAGTTCTATCGGCAAATTCTCCGAACTCCTTGAATTCCTTTGCCACATCGAAGCACGGGCACTGTTTAATCCACTCTTCCGGTTCTATCTCACCGTTTCCGTTCAAGTCCGGCGAAAGATCCCGGTGTCCGCAGACCCGGCAGCCGGAAAATTTCTCCTGTAGTTGCCCGACGAGTTGCCGGAGCGTAGCCCGCTGTGCCGGGGTCCGGGTATCTGCCGGGCGTCCCCGGCAGTCCAGACCACCTTCATAGCAGATACCTATCGAGTGAGCGTTGAAACCTTTGGCGTGTGCTCCGATGCGTTCCACGGGCCGGGTAAGGTGCACTGTTCCATCCTTGCGGATGTAGTAGTGATAGCCTGTTCCGTTAAATCCGCGACGCCGGTGCAACCGGTCCAAATCTTCCGGAGAAAGTATACAATCCTCCCTCGTAGCGCTGCAATGCACCACAATCAAGTTGATAATCCTCATGTTAGTGGATGATTTCTAGTTTAGTTAAAAGCCAAATGTTTAGTTAAGCCTACGACGTTTGTCGTTTACATTTTGTGTACTCTTCACTGCTGTGACGCCATTTATGCAGCCGGATCGGGCGCTTCTCCGCCTCCTTCATTACCGCCTCCACCGGGCTTGTCGCTTCCACCGGAGTTGCCGCCTTCCGCACTACCCGCATCGGAAACAAGTTTATCATAACGGGCACACTTCGCACCGGTCACCATCGAACGGGTAGCGGTAGTGCGGTCAAGGTTCCTGGTAGTCGCCGGTTGGAAACGGACGGTAAGCGTAGCCTGTGCAGCCGACACTTCGTCAGAGGTTTCCACACCTTTGCCACGAGCCACCATCACCATACGGAAGGTACCAAGACCGTCCACGCTTACGCTTTCCGAAGATTGCAAGTGTTGACCCATCACCGTCACCAGGTTGTCGAGTGTGTTTTTTACGTCACCCGGAGAGAGGGAAGAGTAGGCTGCTATCTCTTTCGAAAGTTGTGCGGAATCTACGTTTCCCGAACGTACAACTCGGGGGTAGAAGAGTTTTTTACCGCTTTTTTTGTCTTCCAGAGTTGACTGGAAGGGTTTGTACAATACTGGCATAATTGTAATAGTTTTTAGTCGTTAATAATTCTAGTCTGTCTGTGTCTTTAAGCTTATCGACAATGCAAATATAAGACCTTATTTCTGTCTGTGCAAGAGATTTTAAAAGTGTGCGTTAATAAATTCGTTAATATGGAAATTTGCGACTATACTACTAATTTACAATATATTACACAATATAACAGCATCATAATCCTCATTAATTCAGTTATTCAGGACACTCAACAAATAATGACCGGGCAGTTTGATCTTTCCGGCACTTGCCCGAATGACACCGAAACCCTTCCAAACCTTACCACCGATTTCTCCGTAATTACTTTTCAGTACGATTGCATACTGTTCGGAGGGAGGAATATGATAAAGGCGAAGGTTATCCAACAGTCCGGAAAGGTTGCGCGGGTGTCCGTCAGCAGGAGCTTGCATCCGGTCAATATCCGACTGTGTCAGTTCGTGTTTCTTCTTCGCCGGTTTTCTGTTAGAAAAATCTCCTCCTTCTTCTCCCTCATCCCCTCCTTTGGGCAAAGGAGGGTTAGGGAGGATGTTTTCTTTCCTTTCTTTTTCTTTTCTTTTTATGAAGGTGCTTTTTGTTGCAGTACCCGGGGATTCTGTTACAGTATCGAGGGTTTGCGTTACAATATCCGGGGTTTCTGCAACAGCATCCGGAAGGGTGGAGTGTACGGTTTCCTCATCCGGCAGCAGACAGTAGTCCGGAGAAATATGACGGCGGCTGCGGCGTTTAGTAATAAAAAGGAACTGCCGCTGAATGTCGGCGGAAGTCAGGATGCCGTAACGTTCGTAGAGAGAGGAATCGAAGAAACCGTACTCCACAAACAGACGAAGCACCCGGCGGACACTATCGTTATCCGTGCTGAAGAGCTGGTCGGAGAGTTCGTCATAGAAGTCATCATCGACATGAATATAATAACCCTCGCCCGAATATAGATAAGACAGGGTATAGAGCAGGATCGTGAAGGCGGAATCGCCTTCACGCTTCATCACACGGCGTACGACACGGTCGTGCATAAAATCGGTATTCAAAGGGAAATAGTCAAGCCCTTGTTTTATTCGTCCCATGATATAAATTGTTTTTATAAATCAGTCTGCCAATTCTAATTTTGATCCTGATTTTGATTCTAATTCCAATTCAAAGACTGATTCGGATTGGAATTCAGAACCTGATTCGGATTCAAATTCCGATTCACGGACTTTCCGCCTTTTCCGTTCAATGCTGGCAGCTACGGTTTCAAGGGCATGCAGAATAAGTTCCCGTCGCAACGTGGGATTTTCCGTAGAGGTTATTACCGGATAATTGCTTTCCCTGTCGCATGCCAGGGAGCGTTTCTCGTTTTTCCGGTGGTTCCGGCTGACAGTTTTACGACATTCCTTACAGTAGTTGCCGGGAAGGCCGGTTTTCTTATTGATATAAAAGGCACTTGCCGGAAGAGAGCGTTTGCAACATCCGCAAACGCACAGTGTTTGTACTTTTGAGCTTTTCATTTTGTTATCCAATTATAAATTATAAATGCTAGTTTTTATCAGTCAGGTCTGTAATCATTCAAATACGGAGTATTCGTATACAATATGTTATCCTTTTGTTATCCTATTGCCAGGTATTAACATCTGGCGTTTCAGATATTAATGGTTAGAGAAATAGCTATTAATACTTGAGAGAATAACTGTTAACAGGCATCAGTAAGCTTTCCGCAGGTGGCGGATGAGAAAATTTCAAGTTTTTTGTGTTTTTCTTGAAGTATTGCATGGCATATCCGTTTTTAATTTATATTTTTGAAACGTTTTCTATTAATCAATGGGACAAAGATAGAATATTTTTCATAAATAAAATAGCAATTTTCAATATTAAATCTCAACTATTTCACAAATCATTGATTATAAACATATAGTAAACATATTTTTGAGGCAGCCATTTTTATAGCTGTCATTTGTAAATCCGAGATTAGTCTTTTAAATAAAAAAACAGAATGGATACAAATTTGGATGTATTAGGTATCATCAAGCGTGCCAAACAGGCATTGAACTTAAAGAGAGACAGCGAACTAGCTGAATACCTGGAAGTTTCGAGAGCAACAGTTACCAATTGGGGAGCACGAAACAGTATTGATTTCCGTCTGCTGCTTGACAAATTCGGAGACAAGGTGGACTATAACTGGCTATTATTGGGAAAAGGAAATCCGAAACATCAGCCGAGATTTTGCCAAAGCGAGCTGGTACAGGGAGAAGTCGAAATTATACACAATCCGAAAACGCCCGAACCAATAGACGACCGTAGCGTGACATTATACGATATTACGGCGGCGGCGAACCTGAAAACATTATTCACCAACAAACAGCAATATGCACTGGGGAAGATATGGATTCCCAATATTTCCGTCTGCGACGGGGCGGTCTACGTCAACGGAGACAGCATGTATCCCATACTGAAATCGGGAGATATTATCGGATACAAGGAAATTAGCAGTTTCGACAACGTGATTTACGGGGAAATATACCTGGTGTCGTTTATGATTGACGGAGACGAGTATCTGGCGGTGAAGTACGTGAATCGTTCGGAAAAAGAAGGGTATCTCAAGCTCGTGAGCTATAATACTCATCATGAGCCGATGGATATTCCATTCGCGTCCATCAATGCGATGGCGATTGTGAAGTTCTCCATCAGGAGACACATGATGATGTAAGTTTTACCACAAAGAATGCAGAAGACACAGAGTTTCAAGGAAGAAAAAAGACCTCCGTGTCCTCTGTGGTGAAATCAGATTTCTTCCCCCTTCAGCGTAGCCGAGCTGGCCTCCGTGACACGCACATTAACGAAATCACCGACACGGTGCGTACCTCTGTCGAACACCACCACACGGTTCTGCTCCGTACGGCCGAACAGCTGGTCGCGCGAACGCTTGGAGACTCCTTCCACAAGCACTTCATACGTTTTACCGATGCAACGCTGGTTGGATTCGGCAGACAGACGGTTCTGCAAAGCGATAATCTCGTTCAGGCGACGGACTTTCACCTCTTCGGGCACATTATCTTCGAGATGCTTGGACGCATACGTTCCCGGACGTTCGGAGTATTTAAACATGAAAGCGGCATCATATCCACATTCTTCCATCAGCGAAAGTGACAAGGCATGATCCTCTTCCGTTTCAGAATGAAAACCGGAGAAAATATCGGTAGTCAGTCCGCAATCGGGGATGATACGTTTGATAGCTGCCACCCGGTCCAGATACCACTCACGGGTATACTTACGGTTCATCAGTTTCAGAATACGCGAACTGCCGCTCTGCACAGGCAGATGGATATGTTTACACACATTCGGAACTTGCGCAATCACTTCCAGCGTTTCATCGCTCATATCTTTCGGATGGGAAGTCGTGAAACGAATACGCACTCCCGGAGCAGCCTCGGCCACTGTTCGGAGCAACATCGGGAAAGTAACCACTTCGCCTGTCGGTCTTTCAAAACGGTAAGAGTTGACGTTCTGCCCCAACAGGGTGACTTCCTTATAGCCTTTCGCCACGAGGTCTGCCACTTCATTCAGGATGCTTTCTACGTCACGGCTGCGCTCGCGTCCACGAGTATAGGGCACGATACAATAGGTGCAGAAGTTATTGCAGCCACGCATGATGGATACAAAACCCGAAATATGATTGCCGCAGATACGCGACGGAATCACATCCCGATAAGTCTCGGTAGTAGAAAGTTCCACATTGATTGCTTTTTCACCGGTTTCTACGGCCGCAATCAGGTCGGGCAACGTCAGGTAAGCATCCGGCCCCACAACGAGGTCTACATGATGATTCGTTATCAGATCATCCTTTACCCGTTCGGCCATACAGCCCAATACACCTACAATCAGATGCTTTTTCTTTTTCTTCAGCGAGTGGAAAAACTCCAGGCGATTCAGAATCTTCTGCTCCGCATTGTCGCGGATGGAACAGGTATTCATAAACACGGCATCGGCTTCCTCCAGCGTTTCGGCTACGGAATAACCCGCCATTTGCATCACCGAGGCAATCACCTCACTGTCGGCTACATTCATCTGGCAGCCATAGGTTTCGATAAACAACTTTTTGTTGTCATCCTTCATTTCAGTTGCGGATTTAAAGTCCGCTCCCGTTAATTCGTTCATACTCAAATCTTAGTTTAAAAATTCGGATGCAAAGATACGGCTTCGCTTTCAATAAGTAGTGAATTGATATCAAAATAACGCAAAAACTTATGATTTGGCAAGCAAATTTGTAATTTATGTTAAGAGAATAAACATTTTTAGGCGATATGCTTGGCATATTTAAATTTATTTTTCACATTTGTGCAATGAAAGAAACATTAGATTTTTTCATAGTTAAGGTTTAGGTTAAAAAAATTAAGGGGAGCTGTGAAGCTGCCCTTTTTTCATAATAAAATGTTAGCCTGAACCAGATAAAATACGTAACTTTGGCAGATAACTAATTAGCAGTGAAACACAATGGAAGATTTTTTGAAATTTCTCTTGATAGCAGGTGTCATTCTTGTGGGAATATTCAAAGAGGTGAATAAGAATAGTAAATCGAAAAAAGCTAAGAATAAACGCCCCGTTTCCCCGATGCCATCCCCCGTTGAAGTAGCTCCGGATGCAGTTCCTATGCCCGAGGCATGGGGTGGCCCCAAGTCGCTGGAAGAATTATTCCAGCCTAAACCCCTGAAACAGACGCCACCGCAACAGTCTCCCAAACAGACGGCGAAACCAGCGGCGCAGCAGAAAAGAAAAAAAGAAGAAATATCCGTTTCCGCATCCCTGGCAAACAGTGCCGCGCAAGATAAACGAAATTCCCAACAAGGTTCTCATTATAACTCTCACACCGAATCAACTGATAACGAACATGATTTCACGATTCACTCCGCAGAAGAAGCCCGCCGCGCTATTATCTGGGGAGAGATACTTCAACGGAAGTATTGAGAGAACCCGTAAACTCATTGAGTTTCGAATCATTATGTGACGAGTCATTGCCAAGCATTGGTACAAGGCCGTACAAACAGAGAATTAATTATCAATAAAAATATCAACTGTATTTAACACGAAATTTACTATTTATGTCACTCAATCGTATTTCGGCAGCGGAAGCTGCAAGCCTAATCAAACATGGCTACAACATCGGCCTAAGCGGATTTACTCCCGCCGGAACGGCCAAGGCTGTAACAGCCGAACTCGCAAAAATTGCTGAAGCAGAACATGCGAAAGGAAACCCGTTTCAAGTAGGAATTTTCACAGGCGCATCGACAGGGGAATCCTGTGACGGCGTACTGTCACGTGCCAAAGCCATCCGCTACCGCGCTCCTTATACTACCAACGCCGACTTCCGCAAAGCTGTGAACAACGGAGAGATTGCCTACAACGACATACACCTCTCACAAATGGCACAGGAAGTGCGCTACGGGTTCATGGGCAAAGTGAACGTAGCCATCATCGAAGCCTGCGAAGTAACTCCGGACGGAAAAATTTATCTGACTGCCGCCGGCGGCATCGCCCCGACCATCTGCCGTCTTGCCGACCAGATCATCGTGGAGTTGAACAGCGCACACAGCAAATCCGGTATGGGTATGCACGACGTATACGAACCGCTCGACCCGCCTTACCGCCGCGAAATACCGATCTATAAACCGAGTGACCGTATCGGACTGCCTTACGTTCAGGTAGACCCGAAAAAGATTATAGGCGTAGTGGAAACCAACTGGCCGGACGAAGCGCGTTCTTTCGCTGCCGCTGATCCGTTGACCGACAAAATCGGCCAGAATGTTGCCGACTTCCTTGCAGCCGACATGAAACGCGGTATTATCCCGTCCAGTTTCTTGCCTTTGCAATCGGGTGTAGGAAATATCGCCAACGCCGTACTCGGTGCATTGGGACGTGATAAAACGATTCCTGCATTCGAAATGTACACAGAGGTAATACAGAACTCCGTAATCGGATTGATTCGCGAAGGACGTATCAAATTCGGTAGCGCCTGTTCACTGACTGTTACAAATGACTGTCTGGAAGGCATCTACAACGATATGGATTTCTTCCGCGACAAACTGGTTCTCCGTCCGTCGGAAATCTCAAACAGCCCGGAAATAGTACGCCGCCTCGGTATCATTTCTATCAATACAGCCATCGAAGTTGACCTGTACGGCAACGTAAACTCTACCCATATCGGCGGAACAAAAATGATGAACGGTATCGGTGGTTCGGGAGACTTTACCCGCAACGCTTACATCTCTATCTTCACTTGTCCGTCTGTGGCCAAAGAAGGGAAGATCAGCGCGATCGTACCGATGGTATCCCACCACGACCACACGGAGCACGATGTCAACATCGTTATCACCGAGCAAGGTGTTGCCGATCTTCGTGGCAAGAGCCCGAAAGAACGCGCACAAGCCATCATCGAAAACTGTGCACATCCTGACTACAAAGAGCTTCTTTGGGATTACCTCAAACTGGCCGGTAACCGGGCACAGACTCCACACGCTATTCAGGCTGCACTTGGTATGCACGCAGAGTTGGCTAAGAGTGGCGATATGAAGAATACTAATTGGGCTGAATACTCAAAGTAAATATAATATAGAGTATAGAATTTACAGTATTCGATTCAAAACAAGTATAATTGTATTCTCTGGTAAACAAAATCCTACGATTTTTGCTTATTAGAGAATACAATTGTCCTTTTGTAGAAGAATCAATAAAGAGCCCTCCATGGAAAATAGTACCTGCCTCTTGACAACATAGAAATCGGATTCAACAACGGAATTCCACTTTGGTTGTACGGGCTAATGTATTCATATCAGCCTATTTCCCAATAATCACCTCACACACCTTATCCTGAAATGCTCTCGCTTTAGCCGCCGAAAGTACATTCTGGTTCATAATGACAAATGCCACTTCATGTCCGTTCTTCATCTTCAGATAGCCTGCAAGCGCATTTATTGCCGTAAACGAGCCTGTTTTGGCATGAACATTCCGAAAAGCAGGAGTACCTTTCATCCGGAATTTCAATGTTCCGTCCACCCCGCCAACGGGAAGAGATTTATATAACATCTGAAACACCTCTGTTTGCGAGTACGCATATTTCAGAAAGTCCACCAGCAGGGCAGGAGAGAGGTAATTATAATTGGACAGTCCGCAACCGTCGGCAATCTTATAGTCTTTCGGGTCATGCCCCAGGCGACGGATCAATTTCATAATCTCGACAATACCATCTTCGGCAGCTACCTGCTTCTTTCCCGTAGCCTGCGCCCCCAAGCGACAAAGAAATGCTTCCGCATTGAGATTATCACTCTCTTTCATCAACTGGTTCAGCACTTTCTGCACGGAAGTATTCCAGCAAGCCATCCGTTCTACAGTCACACTATCGCGAGGCAATTCGGCAAAACCATACGACTGGGGAGTCGTGATTCCTTTCCCACGAAGACGCTCCAGGAAAGTATGCATAAAAAAACGGGGAGAGTCGTAGATGTTTACATCGTCCTTTCTGATCGAAGTGACATTGCCCGAAACGAGGAGATTATTGCCATTCGTCAGCCAGTCTCTCGTGAAAGAGAATCTTCCGGCAGAAGAGGTACGTGTTTTCGTCTGATTCGTCACTGTATAATAGGAGGATACAGGTTGGCAGGAAACACTCGCGGTATCTCCCTGCACCGTAGAAGGAACGACAGAAACCTGTACAGTCCCCTTGCAAAACATCAGTGGAGACAAATAGGGCTGATAGCCCGCAGGGGTATCGTCCCATGCCCATCCACTACCCCAATAAAGAGAGTCTTTCATCGAAACATCGCCGTACACCTGTCCGTTAATCACCGAAAAAGGGAAAGTGATTACCTCTTCTATCAATGAATCCATCGACTGGCTGTTAAATTCAGGATCGAATCCGCCTACCACATACAGGTTGCCTTGCAAAGTATCATGTTCTATCACGCCATCGTGCCATACTTCCGTGCGGAAAGGTTCGGCAGCTTCGGGGCGGGAGAGTGCGGTAATAGCCGTCAGCAGCTTCATGGTAGAGGCAGGACGGGAAAGTTTCTCCGCACGATAGTTATAAAGTGATTTCTTAGCCGTCAGATCGTAGACGGATATGCCGACCTCGGATGCTTCGGGGAGCATCTTCTTGATAAGCGAATCTATCCGGGAGAAATTTTGTTGTCCCCAAAGTGGCAACAAACAAACTGAAAGGGTGACCAACAAAAGACTTTTTTTCATACAATACAGTTTATGACATCAACAAATGTACAATGACACATCACCATACAAACTATTGCCAATAAGGCCGGAGTGATTATATATTTTCTCATCATATATTTGATTTTATCAGTAAGATACCCGCATCAATGAACGATCGCAGATATCAGAATCCGTTTATAACACTTCCCGGAAAATCTCTCCTACCGTAGGATGCGGGAAAACAATCTTTTTCCATTGCGCTGCCGTCAATCCGAGTTCAATGGCAGTGCCCGCAAGAGTGATAATCTCCGAAGCCGGATTGCCCAACACATGGGCTCCAATCACCCGTTGCTGTTCATCCAACAATACTTTGCAGACTCCGTTGACGCCCTCATTCTCCGCCACAAAACGGCCGGAGTAAGCCATCGGAAGTTTGATAACCTGATAATTGATTCCTTTCGTTGAGGCCGACTCCTCCGTTTCACCCACTCCAGCAATCTCCGGATTGGTATAGACTACGCCCGGAATAGCCCGATAACTCATGGCATCTTCCTTTCCCAAGATGGAATGTACGGCAACTTCCGCTTCACGAACAGCCGTATGGGCGAGCAAAGAGAATCCTGTCAGGTCACCACAAACATACACGTCCGGCACAGAAGTCTGCATCTTTTCATTAACTCTGATAGCACCACGCTCCGTCTGCTCCAAATTCAGGTTTTCGAGCCCGAAACCTTTCGTCACCGGGCGACGGCCGACACTCATCAACAGCTTCTCTGCAATGACACTGCCGTTTCCCTCCGCGTTCTCATAAGAAACAACAGCCCCTTCTTCCGTTTGCGACAAGCCGACCACTTTCGTACTAAGCAGGAATTTAATACCTCGTTTTGCATATTCCGCACGGAGCAAAGCGGAAAGCTCCTTATCCATTCCACCCAGGATTTCGTCCATCATCTCAACCACCGTCACCTGTACTCCCAAACTATTGAAGAACGACGCAAACTCCATACCGATTACCCCGCCACCAACAATAGCCAAAGAAGCCGGCAATTCTTTACTGTCCAAAGCATCCCTGTGCGTCCAGTAGTTCACCGCGTCCACTCCCGGAATAGGAGGAATAAAGGTTTCCGAACCCGTACATAATATCAGATTCTCTCCTTCGTAAGTCTCTTCCCCGCAGCGAACCGTATTTTTATCAATGATCTGCGCTTCTCCTGATACAATTGTAACATTGCTGGCAGTCAGCTTCGCTTTCACTCCCAGCACCAGTTTACGCACTACCTTACTTTTACGCGCTATTATCTTAGGCAAATCGAAAGAGACTTCCGGGATATTGACTGCATACTTTGATGCATGTTTTGCACTGTCATAAGTCTTTGCCGAATACAACAATGTTTTCGTAGGAATACAGCCTTCGTTCAGACAGACGCCACCCAGACTATTCTTTTCGATAAGCAATACGCTCAAACCACCTTTACCGGCAGCTTCGGCAGCCGTATATCCCGCAGGACCGCCACCGATGATAATCACTTGATATTTCATAGTATATAATCAGTTACTCTTTTATCTTCTTTTCAAACATTCTCTTTTCGAGTAGTTCTGCAAATTCCTGTTCCTTGACAGGCATCACCGAAACAAACTTCCTTTTTCCGTATTCTATCAAGATATAATCCGTCACCGAGAAACTACCGAACTTCATGGAATGGTATTTCCTGACTGTGGTGATTTCGGAAAGCGGAATAACCTTCTTACGAATAAAACGGCCGCGTGAAACCTCCAGGTTACCGTCTGTAGTCAACGTATAAGTAGTATGTATAATCTGTTCGATCACTACAATCAGCATCAGCATAAACAGTACCGCTACCAAGATATATTTGCACCACAATGCGCCAACAGCATTTACAGTAAGCACCACCAACAGGAAATATTGGTACCAGGCGATGCGAGCATGAAAAATTCGATTCATTTTGTCAGATTTTTGCCTGCAAGGTAGCAATTTTATGAATTAGTGACAACGAAAAGTACAACGAAGTAACTTATTTTGTAGCTTTGCGGTGAGAAATAACAAGATTATGGTAAGAAAATTCGATTTCCTCGTTATCGGTTCCGGAATTGCCGGTATGAGTTTTGCGCTGAAAGTGGCGCACAAAGGTAAAGTTGCTCTTATCTGTAAAAGTGGGCTGGAAGAAGCCAATACGTACTTCGCCCAGGGAGGTGTAGCCTCCGTCACCAACCTTCTGGTGGATAATTTCGACAAGCACATTGAAGACACAATGATTGCCGGCGATTGGATCAGTAACCGTGCCGCAGTAGAAAAGGTAGTGCGCGAAGCTCCCGCACAAATTGAAGAACTGATTAAGTGGGGAGTGGATTTTGACAAAAACGAGAAAGGCGAATTTGACTTGCACCGCGAAGGCGGACACTCGGAGTTCCGTATTCTTCACCATAAAGATAATACGGGAGCGGAAATTCAGGACAGCCTGATTAAAGCCGTACAACGCCATCCGAATATCACGGTCATCGAAAACCAGTTTGCCATTGAAATCCTGACACAGCATCACCTGGGAGTGACTGTAACCCGCCAGACACCGGACATCAAATGTTATGGTGCTTATATCCTCGATCCGAAAACGGGAAAAGTAGATACCTATCTTGCTAAAGTGACGCTGATGGCTACCGGTGGAGTAGGGGCTGTTTATAAAACAACCACTAACCCGCTAGTCGCTACCGGAGACGGTATCGCCATGGTGTATCGTGCCAAAGGTACGGTGAAGGATATGGAGTTTGTACAATTTCACCCTACCGCCCTGTATCATCCGGGAGACCGCCCTTCTTTCCTGATAACGGAAGCAATGCGTGGTTACGGAGGCGTACTACGTACAATGGACGGCAAAGAGTTCATGCAGAAATATGATCCCCGTCTTTCACTCGCTCCCCGTGACATCGTGGCACGCGCCATCGACAACGAGATGAAGAACCGTGGAGACGACCATGTATATCTGGACGTCACCCACAAAGATCCCGAAGAAACAAAGAAACACTTCCCCAATATCTACGAAAAATGTCTTAGCCTGGGCATCGACATCACGAAAGATTATATCCCGGTAGCCCCGGCCGCCCATTATCTCTGCGGAGGTATCCTTGTCGACTTGGACGGACAATCTTCTATCGAACGTCTTTATGCCGTAGGAGAATGTTCCTGCACAGGATTGCATGGTGGGAACCGCCTGGCTTCCAACTCACTGATAGAAGCAGTCGTATATGCCGACGCTGCTGCCAAACACAGTCTGCAAGTGGTCGATCAATATTCTTATAATGAAGATATTCCCGAATGGAACGATGAAGGAACCCGTTCGCCGGAAGAAATGGTGCTCATTACGCAAAGTATGAAGGAAGTGAACCAGATTATGAGTACGTATGTAGGTATTGTCCGCAGCGACCTCCGTCTGAAACGTGCCTGGGACAGACTCGATATTATCTACGAAGAGACTGAAAGCCTGTTCAAACGTAGCGTAGCGTCCAGAGAAATCTGCGAATTGCGTAATATGGTGAATGTGGGTTATCTGATTATGCGCCAAGCAATGGAGCGTAAGGAAAGCCGCGGATTACATTATACGATAGATTATCCTCACGTGAAGAAATAGGATTTACAGTATTATTCTTATTAAAAAGAAAAAACAAGAGGCTTCCTCAAATTATATTTTTGAGTTTGGCCTCTTATTTTTTTATCTTTATATGTTTCTTTTGCACTCCTCAAAGAAACTATACTATACACTTATGAGAATATAATACACTTCAACACACTGTCTATTCAACTATAAACCAATCATTTAAACTGTAACAGCATATAAATACGAATATCTCTGCCTCTTCTAAAATCATTCCCCAATATCATCCTCTTAAAAACATGTTCTTGAGCATGTGTACACCTCTTTGAGAATATAGTAAACGCTTTCCTGTCTCTCATCTCATACTTTTGTTCACAGAAATAATCACTAATCGAAATATTATGGATATAGCTAAAAGATGTGAGCAGAACCCCCTACTGGCTCCAAAAGATTTAAAAGCGGGAATCAACGGAATGGAAATTACATGTTTGTTAAATCCCGGAGTTTTCAAATATCAAGGCAAAATTTGGTTACTTTTGCGCGTCGCAGAGAGACCTATACAGAAAGAAGGAATTATCAGTTTTCCTATATATAATGAAAAAGGAAAAATAGAAGTGGTTTCGTTTTTAAAGAATGATCCCGATTTGGATGCTTCAGACCCACGCGTTATCGGTTACAAAGGAAAGAATTATCTGACTACGATGTCTTACTTACGATTGGTTTCAAGTACCGACGGTATTCACTTCAAAGATGAACCGGAATTTCCACCTATTTTCGGAAAAGGAGAGCTGGAAGCATTCGGCATTGAGGATTGTCGTGTTGCAACAACCGAAAATGGCTTTTACCTTACTTTCACAGAAGTATCATCGGTAGCTGTAGGGGTTGGACTGATTCACACCAATGATTGGAAAAACTATACACGGCATGGGATGATATTCCCACCGCATAATAAAGATTGTGCATTGTTTGAACAGAAGATAGGTGACAAGTATTTTGCTCTTCATCGCCCCAGTAGTCCTGAACTTGGTGGCAATTACATATGGTTGGCAGAATCGCCCGACCGCTTGCACTGGGGAAACCACAAATGTGTAGCAACCACTCGTGACGGAATGTGGGATTGCGCACGTATAGGGGCAGGAGCTGCTCCAATAAAGACAGAAGAAGGCTGGCTGGAGATTTATCATGGAGCCGATTTTAATCACCGTTATTGCTTGGGGGCTTTATTACTCGATTTAAATGACCCGTCGAAAGTCATTGCAAGAAGCGAAGAACCGATCATGGAACCTATCGCCGCTTATGAGCAAACAGGTTTCTTCGGAAATGTAGTTTTCACTAATGGGCATTTGGTGGACGGCGATACGATAAACATGTATTATGGAGCAAGCGATGAAGTGATTTGTAAGGCAGAGCTTTCCATTTCAGAGATATTAAACGTATTAAAACAGACACAAAAGAAGTAATGAATAAACTGAAAAAAGAATATCTGTTCTTTAAGCAACAGGAACCTAACATGAGAACACTGTTGGTTACCAATATGCTTTATGCATTGGTACTACCGATAGTAGAAATCTTTGTGGGAGCCTATATCATGAGGAACACGAGCGATCCGGTGATGGTTGCTTTTTATCAGCTGGCAATGTATATAGGCATCATTACTACCTCTCTTGTTAACGGTTATCTGCTAAAGAAATACAGTGTGAAGACGCTTTATTCGATAGGAATCCTGGTAAGTGGCATTTCCATGTTCGGTATGATGACCATCAAGTCACTTGGCTTCATCGAACTTGGTCTGGCCGGCTTTTTAATGGGAGCAGCTTCTGGTTTCTTCTGGACCAACCGATACCTGCTGGCTCTCTATAATACCAACGACAACAGCCGTAACTATTTCTTCGGACTAGAGTCTTTCTTCTTTTCTATTACTTCCATCGGTGTTCCTTTAATTATAGGCGCATTTATCAGCCAGATAGATGGAAAAGAAGTTTTCGGATTCCTCTTCAATATCAATACCTCTTACTGTGTAGTTACGATGGCAGCAGTAGTCATTACCGTTATCGCCTGCATGACACTGTGGAAAGGTAAATTCGAGAACCCTAAAGAAACGAACTTCCTCTATTTCCGCTTCAACATACTTTGGAAAAAGATGCTGTGGCTAGCCGCATTGAAAGGAATGGTTCAAGGTTTTTTAGTAACGGCACCGGCTATATTGGTATTGAAGCTGGTAGGAGATGAAGGAGCGTTAGGACTGATTCAGGGAGTTAGCGGGGCACTGACCGCTGTCCTGGTGTATGTATTAGGACGTATGGCCCGCCCGCAAGACCGTTTGAAAATCTTTGTAGGAGGACTAATCGTATTCTTTGTCGGTACACTATTCAACGGTATTCTCTTCTCTGCTACAGGAGTGATCCTTTTCGTCCTTTGCAAAGTGATATTCCAGCCTTTGTTCGACCTGGCTTACTTCCCCATTATGATGAGAACAATTGATGCAGTTGCAAAGATTGAGAATAGAAACGAATATGCATATATCCTAAGTCATGAGTTCGGCCTTTTCCTTGGAAGAGCTTTCGGCTTACTACTGTTTATCTTCCTTGCTTATTGTGTATCGCAGGATTTTGCATTGAAATATGCGCTGGTGATTGTTGCCGGATTACAATTAGCGGCATATCCTTTAGCTAAGAATATTACTAATCAAACTGATACTATTGAACATGAAAATGACAAGTAAAGGTGTTTTTGTACTTATGACCGTTTGTCTCCTGGCATCTTGCTCGGGCAACGGAAATAACTTTGGTGAAAAGGTAAAGCAGGTTTCCATCCATAGGATAGACTCTATGCCTGATATGCCTGAAACTTATAAAATGCTGGACTGGAAGCAAAAAGCCCAAAAGTATGACCAGTTTATCTTTGACTGGAATAATAAAAGCGAAGTCGGACCATTAATCTGGTTAGATGATGCCCGCAGAAATATAGACCAGACTACATTTGGCTTATATACTGCCATTAAAGATATTCGTCAGGGAAAGAATGCCAATAACGGAGAGTTCCATGAAAGTCTGAACTCATTGGCAGCTATTCTTGGTGCCGGCCTTGTAGGGATTGACAAGACGAATCAAGACGGATATAACTATGTAAAAATGGTGCAGAATTATTTCAATTCTGATAACGGCTGGAATATAGTCATGAACAATACGACTCCGTCAGTAGCCCTTTTAGGAGGAGGCTATGGCCGCGACTGGTGGTATGATGTATTACCCAATGCCTTATATTATGCTATTTGCGATGTTTTCCCCAATGTAGACGGGGCAGAGAAGATACAAAAAAGTATTGCGGAGCAGTTTGTTAAAGCAGATTCTGTATTGAATGGAAATTACGACTATTCTTATTTTGACTATGCACAAATGAAAGGAATGGTTAATAATATTCCATTGCAACAAGACGCCGCCGGTGGGCATGCTTATGTATTGTTGTGTGCTTATCATAAGTTTGGTGATCCACGTTATCTGCAACATAGTAAAAGTGCCATCGAAGCCCTGCTTGCCCAGAAAGAAAGCCGTTTTTACGAGGCTCTTTTACCACTCGGAGTGTATACGGCAGCCTATTTGAATGCAGTAGAGGGGGCTAACTATGATGTAGCCAAACTTCTTGATTGGGTATTTGACGGATGTAAAAGCCCTGCAGGAAGAACCGGTTGGGGAATTATTGTAGGAAAATGGGGTGACTATGATGTAAGCGGTCTGCAAGGAAGTATCACAGACGGCGGAGGATATGCATTCCTCATGAACAGTATCAAACCTGCCTGGCCTTTCATTCCGATGGTGAAATATCAGCCTCAATATGCAAAAGCTATCGGCAAGTGGATGTTGAACAATGCAAGTGCGTGTCGTTTGTTCTATCCGGGGGAAATAGATGAAACACATCAATGGGCTCCTGAATTGAAGGACATTACTTATGATAATGTTTCTTATGAAGGTTTACGAAAAACGGATGACTATGGAAAAGCATCATTAAAAGGGGTTAGTCCGGTTGCAATCGGCGATGGTCCCAAATGGATAAAAGGTAATCCGACGGAGAGCATGTTCAGCGTTTACAGTTCTTCTCCTGTTGGTATTTTAGGGGCCATTGTTTGTCAAACGAATGTGGAGGGTATCCTCCGGCTGGATTGTAATGTCACAGACTTCTATACAGAGAAACCTTATCCGGTCTATCTCTATTATAACCCTCATAAAGAGACCAAAACCATTACTTATCAAGCTACCCAACCATGCGATTTGTTTGATATTGTTGCCAAAGAATATATAGCAAAAAATATAAAGACAAATGGTTCCGTTGAGATCCCGGCCAATGACGCAAGAGTAATTGTGGAACTTCCCGCCGGAACAGAATTAGAACTGAAAGATGGTAAGATTATTGCGAATAAACAAAATATCATTTCATATAATTAAATCTAAGTGTATAAACTATGAGTAAGCATTTATTATTCATTCTTATTCTTGCTGTTTGCACAAATGTCTTTGCACAGCAAACCAAGAGTATTTCGGGTGTGGTATACGACAGTAATACCGGAGAGGCTTTAATTGGAGTTTCTGTTCTTGAAGTGGGAACGACCAATGGTACTATCACTGATTTTGACGGTAAATATACATTAAAAGTATCGTCAAATAAAGTTTCATTCTCGTATGTCGGTTTTAAAACTGAAATTGTAAACGTAACAAATAGCGGAACGTACAATGTAAATCTAGTGTCCGATAATGAATTGGATGAGGTTGTGGTTATTGGTTACGGTACTCAAAGAAAGAGTGACCTTACCGGTGCTTTGGCTTCTATAAGTAGTAAGGATATTAAGAACTATGCAGTATCTAATGCATCCGAACTACTAACAGGTAAGGCAGCCGGCGTATTTGTTGCCGCCAGTTCCGGCCAGCCGGGATCGGATGCAGTGATCCGCGTGAGAGGTTTAGGAACCGTCAATGACAACAATCCATTGTACGTAGTTGATGGACAGTTCATGGATAACATCAGCAGCCTGAATCCATCTGATATTGAACGTATGGAAGTATTAAAAGATGCTTCAGCCTGCGCTATCTATGGTTCGAGAGGTTCTAATGGAGTAATCCTCATTACTACCAAGGGAGGGGTGAAAGGTGAAACGACCGTAACATTGGATGCTTATGTAGGTGTAAAAAACAGTTATAAAGCATTGAACATGATGAACAGCGACCAATATTACAACTTCATCATGAAAGCGTATGAAAACGATGCAAGCTTTCAAAACTCAATGAAGGATAAGTTTACCAATCAGTATCAGAAAGGCTATAATACCAACTGGTGGAATGAAGTAACCCGTACAGCTTTCAACCAGAACTATAATCTAAGCATCCGTAAGGGGACAGATAATTCGAGATCTTCTTTAAGTTTAGGATATGTAGACGATCAGGGTGCGATTATCACTACTGAATTCAAGAGACTTTCACTTAAGGCGAATCTTGAATATGATATCAACAAATTTATCACTGTTGGCGCCAATGTCAATCTGGCAAAGATAAGAAAACGTGACGCAGGAGCAATTCCTTCATTCGACTTTATTCAAAAAGCTGATCCTTTTACCCCTGTTATCAGCCCGTTGGTAGATCCTTCTTCTGAAAATTACGAATATAACAAATATGCGCCTACCGAATGGTCTTACGACCCTAATCCGGTAGCCATGCTCGAACTTCCTAATAGATACAATGACATATTCAATGTATTTGGTAATGTGTTTGCCCAAATCAAATTGTATAAAGGATTGAGCTATCGGGTACAGTATAGCTTCGAAAGATACCATGATACTTTCAAAGACTTCCGTCCTGTCTATTCGTCTACTTTTTCGGAAGATAACTTAGCGAATCAGGAAAGTAAATATAATAAAGAAACTCAATTGAATAATAATAGTGCTGTTACTTCTAATTATCAGGTGGAACAACGCCTTAACTACAACACGACAATAGGCAGACATAAACTGGATGCAATGGTTGCCATGACTTATGAGAAGAACAGCAGCGAAGGCATTAATGCATTTAAGAGAAAGGCTTTAGGTAACGATGAAATCTATCAGATACTTGATGCACAAACAGCCGGAGATAACACCTCGGGAGGTAAAGAAACATCTTCTATGTTGTCATACCTGGGACGTATCAACTATGTATATGATGACAGATACCTTGCTACAGTCAATTTCCGTGCCGACGGTTCTTCAAGATTTGCCAAACGTAACCGTTGGGGCTATTTCCCATCAGTTTCATTAGGTTGGAGGGTGAGCAATGAAGAATTCTTTAAGAACCTGAACATTGAAAATACAATTTCCAATTTAAAACTGCGTGTAGGCTGGGGACAGAATGGTAACCAACGAATTGATAGAGACGCGCCTCTTACGCTGATTGGCACCAATAATGAGAATCAGTGGTACTTTGGAAACGGATACTCACAAGGTTACGTTCCGACTTATGTGGGAAATGCAGATATTAAATGGGAAACCAGCCAGCAAACCAATGTCGGTTTAGATATGTCTTTCTTTAAAAACAGCCTTGATGTTAGCATGGACTTTTATGTAAAGAAAACAAGTGACATGTTGCTCAATATGCCTATTCCTTCTTTTGGCGCCTTCCCTAACAGCCCCTTCTTCAATGCAGGAGACTTGAAGAATACCGGTTTTGAAATAGTAGTCAACTACCGTAACCAGATAGGAAAAGACTTTAATTACAATGTAGGGCTGAACATGTCTACTTATAAGACAGAGGTAACCAAACTTACATCGGAATATTTGAGTGGAAATACTAGCCGTACGTATGTAGGAGGTCCTATCGGACGTTTCTGGGGATACAAACAAATAGGAATATTCCAGAATCAGGAAGAGATAGACAATTATGTGGATAAGAATGGTACCAAGATTCAACCTAATGCACAACCGGGTGATTTCAAGTTTGCCAAATTAGGAGAATCAGGCGAATTGAACGATGATGATGACCGTACTTTTATCGGTGATCCTAATCCGGACCTCATTTATGGTTTCAACTTAGGATTCAGTTATAAGAACTTTGATGTAAGTATGGCATTCCAGGGAACTATTGGAAATGACATCTGGAACGTTGCTAAAGGAAGCCTTGCTTCAGCAGGACGCCAGAATGCATTGGCGGATGCTTACACAAAAGCATGGACAAAAGACGGGGATTTGGATGCTGTATATCCACGCATAACCAACTCTGATTCTAACAATAATATGAGAGGTTCTTCTTTCTATGTGGAGAATGGTTCTTACCTGCGTTTACAGAATATGCAAATAGGCTATACACTGCCTAGTCACATTTGCCAGAAGAGCAAACTGTTTTCAAGTTGTAGATTCTATGTGAGCGGTCAGAATATATTTACTTTAACCGGCTATTCCGGACTTGATCCGGAACTGGGTATCAATAACCCATTGGATATGGGAGTGGATACTACACGTTATCCGTCTTCACGTACATTCACTTTTGGAGTTAATTTGCAATTTTAAATCTAGCTAAAAAGACATTACATTATGAGAAAAATATTATTTATAATATGCTGGGCTCTTGCCGGAGTGGGGTTGTATAGCTGCTCTCTCGACGAACCAAGTTATGGTAAAACCACAAGCGATAATTATTATCAGAAGGAAAGCGATATTGAACAAGCCTTGACTGGAGCTTATCTTCAATTACGTACAACTTGGAATGAATATGCATTAAATCATTATTTTGTAGGTGATTGCAGTACGGATGATGCTCTAAAAGGAGGAGGAAATGACGGTGACCGTGCCGAAGTACGCGACTTGTCCGACTTTACAATCTACACAACCAATGGTGAAGTAGGACGTCGTTGGGAGATTCTGTACAGATTAATCAATCGCTGTAACGATGTGATTTATTATGCTCCTGATGCAATAGGAAACGAAAAACTATTGAAACGTTATGCAAACGAGGCAAAAGCATTGAGAGCATTCGGATATTATTGTCTGGTCACTACATTCGGAGAAGTGCCTCTAATCACTACGCCGATGCAACCCGCTGAAATACTGCAAATACCCCGCTCCCCATTGGAGAAGGTATATGAATGTATTGTGAATGATTTAACTGATGCCTCCGCACTTCCTGCAAAAGGAGATTACTCTGAAGATGATGCTTATCGTGCAACACGCGGCTTTGCAAAAACAATGCTTGCTAAAACATACATGTTCAAAGGTGATTTTATCTCTGCCGAAACGGTACTTCATGATATTATTGAAGTGGACAAAGACTATACATTGTTGAGTGATTACGGCATGAACTGGCGCACTGAATATGAAAACAGTTCGGAATCAGTATTTGAGATTGCCAACAAAGTATATGATAAAAACATTGCCACAGGTACCAATGTTCCCCACTTCTTCACAAGCAGACGCATCTCCGGTTATCAGGGATATGGATTTCATGTACCGACCCAAGACCTCTATGATGCCTTTGATGCAGATGACCCGCGTATTACTTATGTATTCACACAAACTGGTGACAGATATAAAGGTGATACTGAAGCGCAAGACAACGCTGAATCTCCAAGCGGTTATCATGATTACAAGATGACTGTGCCAGCAGTAGAAAAAACTGGTTTCGACGTCTGGATGATTAGTTACAACATTCGTTTGATCCGTTATTCCGATGTTCTCTTGATGTATGCCGAAGTATTAAACGAAAACGGAAAACCAGGGCTTGCACTTCCTTACCTGAATGATGTAAGAGAAAGAGCCCGCAAAACTAATCCGATAGATCCGAGAAGAGATCAACAGGCGTATATCCCTGCTACAACAACTAATACACTGCCCGACATAACAGAAACCGACCAAGAGCGTCTGAAAGAAATCATCTGGAAGGAACGTCGTTGTGAATTGGCAATGGAAGGATGGAGACGGGATGACCTGATGAGACAAAAACGTTTCGGAACCGTTATGCGTGCTTATGCAACCAAATATAATACATCGAAAGGTGCCAATTTTAGAGACGACAGAGATTATCTGTTTCCGATACCGCAAGGTGAAAGGGATAAGAGCAACAATATTCTTTCCCAAAATCCGGGTTTTTAATATGAATAAAATGAGGGGGCGGATTTTATAATCCGCCCTTTTTTAACAACCAACTGACCATGAAAAAGACATTATTATTTCTCATGAATGAATACTGAATCTAGCAAACGCCTATTGATTATTGATTGGTTGTTGACGGTGAAATCATACACCCTTGTTACCGATGAAAATATGCGCGGAATAAAATAAATTCCTTATATTTGCTATTATCCTAACCGTATAAATAACATTCATTTACATGAGAAACATCTTATACGCACAATTATTTTTTATTCTGATTATTGCATTTGTCACTTCCACAAAGTCTTATGCTTTTAATGTGGCAAAACACATATCAAATGTTAACGGGCTGACGAATAATTCAGTAAACTGTATTTTGGAAGATGCAGAACATACGATCTGGATTGGGACATGGGATGGACTGAATGCATATAATGGAAGAGAAATTACGACATTCAGATATAGCAAAAACAATCCGAATTCTATAAGTAATAACGTTATCCGCCAGATTATCGAATGTAAGGGCAGTTTATGGATAGCAACAGATAATGGAATCAATCGGTTAGATAAACGAACCCGTCAGATAACAAGGTATTATTTAAGAACAGATAATAAAGTACCCAATCAGGAAAAGTCTTTTATTTTAGGAAAGAGTGCGGCAGGAGATATTATCTGCCTCATAAAGGGGCTGGGGTTCTTTGTCTACAATGATTCTGAAGATGAGTTTAATCCGATTAACACAGACTTTGCAAGTCATATAAAGGATTATTCCGTGAGTGATTCCGATCGTATGCTTTTCCTTTTAAATAATGGAAATACTGTGCATCTGACTTACAATCTTCTCGTTAACGGAGGAAAACAGAGTGATTTACGCACAGTCGACATACAGACTCCTATAGATAAGATATTTCTGTCGAAAGACAGATTTATCTTAAACAAAGACAACAAACTTTTCCTTTTAAATCCCGACTTTACAGTTTCCCAATGCATTGAGCTGGATAGTAGCAAACCTGTATCGCAGGTTATTTTAGCAGAGAACAAGATGTACGTCAGCTTTATAGAAGGGGGATGTATTCATTATGATTTAAAAAAGAATACTTTTACCTACCTGAACGAACTATCCAGTCAGTTATCAGTCTTCACTCTTTATTCCGGTAGTCAGAACATATTGTGGATAGGAACGGACGGACAAGGATTAATTCAACTTTATCATTACGACTCTTTATTTGAAACCGTTCACACCAGTCACCCTGTGAGATGTTTTTGTGAAGATGAAGATGGTAATATTCTGATAGGCACAAAAGGAAGCGGAATAAAACTGTTAAATCCTGCTACGAAGGAATTGACAGATTATCTGAATGAGAGTAAAGGATTGATTTCCAATTCTGTCTATGCCTTGAGAAGAAATAAAGCGAATGACATTTTTATCGGAACGAAAGGAACCGGAATCAATATATTGAATGCTGCTACGGGGCGACTGGAAAAGCTTGAGATACCTGATAAATATCCGCCTTTCAAGGCTGTGTACAACATTTATTTTACGAACAATGATTCTCTTTTATGGGTGGGAACATCAGGATATGGTTTAATCAAAATAAATATTTCCAGGGAGCAAGGTCGTTATCACGTTAAAGGATTCAGGCAATATAATTCGTCGGATAAAAATATCTCATTGAATAACGATGTTGTTTATGCCATTACATCCGATCCGGAAGACAATATGTTATGGTTTGGCACACGTGGCGGAGGCTTGAACTGTATCAATATGAAAGATAATAGCATAAAATCATTGGAGGATATGGACAGTCGGATTTTACTCACCAATAATGATGTATTGTGCTTACTGCGTGATGATACCAATATATGGATAGGAACAAGTTATGGACTGAACGAATTGAAAAAGGAGGAGAATGATTTTCACCTGATACAATATGCCGACGAGAAATTGAATAATAAAACGATTCATGGAATATTAAGAGACCACGAAGGAAAGATATGGATTGGCACCAATCAGGGATTGTCTAGCCTGAATGTAAAAAACAATAAAATAGATAATTATACTTTGAATGACGGATTGCAGAATGATGAATTCTCGGATGGAGCTTTCTTCAAGGATCATCGTGATTTCTTGTACTTTGGAGGAGTAAGCGGGTTTAGTTATTTCAATCCTCGAAATATACATTTGCGCGAGTTTAATCCTCCACTTATATTAAGTAGTTTGAAGATATATAATACGGTACAGGACATTAATGAACGAATCAGAAAAGGAGTATTGAAACTTAGCTATGAAGAAAGATTCATGACTTTCAATTTCATAGCCAAAGACTTTATTAACAATGAAAACTGTGAATATGCTTATCGCTTGAAGAACCATTCGGATGATTGGGTGGAGATAGGTAATAATCCGAATATTATCTTTACCCAACTTCCTCCGGGTGAGTACCAGCTTGAAGTGAAGAGCACGAATGGCGACAAAGTATGGGGAGACAACGTTTATCGCTTAACTATAAAGGTAGGTTATCCGTGGTGGCTTAGTGTTCCTGCATTGATTATCTATGCCATATTGTGCATTATTATCTTCTACATCACAAAGTCTGTTATCAAAAATCGCATACGGTTAAGCCGCCAAGTTCTTATAGCCCAGGTAGAGAAACGGCATGAACAGAAGATTTATGAATCCCGGCTCAATTTCTTCACCAATGTGGCACATGAATTCTTTACCCCCCTAACTTTGATTTATACACCAGCACAGCACTTGTTGGAACAGGACGGGTTAGATGGTAGTACAAAGAAATATCTCCAAATAATAAAGAATAATGCCGAAAGGATGCAGAAGCTGATTAGTGAGTTGATGGAGTTTCGTAAAACTAAATCGAGCAATATGGATTTGCATCCTGAAAATGTGGACGTAAAATCATTGATGGAATATGCTTCCAACAATTATGTGGATATCCTGAAAGAGAATAAAATAGACTTCAAGGTAGAGACCCATGATACGTCAGAGATCTATTCCGACCGCAATGCTTTGGAAAAAATTATATTCAATTTACTGTCGAATGCGTTCAAATATACTCCTCGTTATGGATATATTCATGTTGAGATATCACAAAATGAACCTGATAAAACCTTATACTTGCTCGTAAAAAATTCCGGCAAGGGGTTAACCGAGCAACAGATGGCAGAGATATTTGATAAGTATAAGATATTTGATACTCCGAAATTGGGTAACTCTGTAAGCAATGGCATAGGTTTAAATCTAACAAAGAGTCTGGTTGAATTATTAGGCGGGCAGATAAGTGTAAATAGTGAACTGGGAAAAAGTGTTGAATTTTCAGTCGTGATTCCTTCTCTGCCATCCGATCATTCACTTGTTGTAACGGATGAAAAAGATTCGTTGCAGAAAGAAAAGAACGGGCAGGATCACTTATCCCCTCGCAAAGATACTGTCATACTGATAGTGGAAGATGAAAAGAATATCAGAGACCTGCTGAAAGATGTCCTCTTTGATTATGTGATACACGAAGCAAAAGACGGCGTGGAGGCTTTGAAAGAGATAGAACATAATCATCCTGATATTATTATAAGTGATATTGTCATGCCCAATATGGACGGCTTGAGCTTGATTAATAAATTGAAATCCGATTTGAAAACAAGTTATATTCCGATCATAGGAATATCGGCAAAGGCTTCTGTAGAAGACCAGATCAATGCCTTTAACCATGGTGCGGATGCTTATATCGTCAAACCATTTCACCCGAGGCAGGTGATATCCACCATAGAGAATCTGCTGTCGAGACAAATGCTTTTAAAGGACTATTTCAATTCCAGCATGTCTTCTGTGAAAGTAAAAGACGGGATTGTTCTTCATCCGGAAGACGAAGAGTTAATACAGAATGTAACAGACTTCATAAAGAATAATATAGATGATGAGTTATTAAGCCCTTCTTCTATTGCCGAATTTGTAGGAGTGAGCAAAGCTACCTTGTATCGGAAGTTCAAAGAAATAATAGACAAGACTCCGAGTGAATTTGTACGAGGTATTAGACTGGAATATGCAGCCAAGTTGTTAAGGACAACCAAGTTGACCGTATCCGAGATTATGTTCAAATGTGGATTCTCTAATAAATCTTATTTCTATCGGGAATTTTTAAAGCAATACGGTGTATCTCCCAAAGATTACCGGAATCAATAGATAATACAAAAAAGGCTATCCGAAAAATAGGTAGGGATATTCCTAAAATAAGAAAATTTAAGGCAACTAACTCATTGCAAGTCAGTTGCCTTTTTTGTATCTTTAAGCAGGGATATTCAGTAAATGTACCTTTTCCATATAAGAACTATCCATCCTATTTATTTTTCTAATATTGTAAATTCAAGTATTTTACTTCAATTTTATTTATCTTCTAAAGAGATAGCATGAACATTAATGCTGTAAATCCTAGAAAGAAAATCTGCACGAACCTTAGGAAAATCCAAGTCTTTTCTCCGTAGAATACTAAGTTCAAGGTACTTTTGTTCAATATCAATACCAAGAAATCGACGTTTCAAAAGATTAGCCGTGACACCAGTAGTACTACTACCAGCAAAAGGATCTAATATCCATGCCCCAGGCCTAGTACTAGCTGCAATAACCCTAGCTAATAAATTTATCGGTTTTTGAGTAGGATGTTTACCGTGTATCTTTTCCCATCCCTCAATAGCAGACAAATTCCAAACATCTGTCATCTGATGATTAGCATTACTCATTTTCATAAAATCATAATTATAATAATGAGAAACATTATTATTTTTACGAGCCCAAATAATGTATTCTGCCGAGTATGTAAAATAACGACACGAAATATTAGGAGGAGGGTTAGTTTTCACCCACGTAATGTAACCATACTATTTTCCGCCACGCCAATTTTATCGGCTGTCTTTCAGCCGATAAAATAAAAATGCCCGTAAGAAAA